>JBKDZK010000394.1:0-1751 GCA_047971205.1 Draconibacterium sp. | reverse complement strand
TGATTTTCTGTTCAAATCATTAACTGTTATTTTAGTCATATATTTGTATGATTAGATTTTTAATTTCACATTTTAAGTCTCAATCCGGCCGGGCGATATTCCCAGTATCGTCCGGCTTTTTAGTTCTACTTCCTGGCGTTTATATTCTCATAGGCAATTCGTGTTTTTTCATTTATACTTTGATTTATTTTGTTAGGAATTAATAGCTGTTTTTGCTGATCTTTTTAGCAGGATTAATATGCTGTCGATTTAATTAGGTGAAATTTCATAAACTCCCTCTTCGTTTACAGAATAGTGGTACGGTAAAATATTTTGGAGGCCGGTTAATATGTCCTCCAGTTGGTCCTTCAATTCCAATTCCCCTGATATTTTGGGGTTGAACTTTTCATCCGTTTTTATGGAAACTCCGAAATAGATTTCCAGGCGTTTCAAAACTTCGGTAAAGGGTTGAGAGTTCAACACGAGTAAGCCTTGGGTCCAGCTTGTGTATTCACGGGCGTCTACCGATATGATCTCTCCCATCGACCCCGTTTTGTCTATCTGGACGAGCTGGTTGGGAATGAGTACTTTTTGTTGTTTGTCTTCTCCGTGAAGTTCAATTTTTCCTTCCGCCAGTACTACGGTGGCCTGTTCTAATTCGGGATAGGTGCAGATATTGAACGCGGTGCCCAGTACCCGGATATCAAATTTTGCAGGAGTTTCAACAATAAATGGCTTTTGAGCATTTTTAGCCACTTCGAGGTAAGCTTCTCCCTCCATGTATATTTTACGCTGTTTTTCTTCAAATTGCTGCGGGAATATAACGCGGCTTCCGGCGTTGATCCATATTTTTGTGGAGTCAGACAAAGTCAGCATCGTGCGTTTCCCTCCCGGTACAATAATTTGGTTGTAGCTGATTGGTTCTTTCTTTTCTGTAGGTTTTATTGTGCCTATGGCCTGGTTGTTGACAGTAATTTTTCCGCTTCCTGAGTAATCTACCACAGCGGTGTCTTTGTCAATACGGATTTCGTTGCTGTCCGAAACCATGATTATTATGTCCGACGATTGTTTTGGGATAGGCACCTGTGCAATAACTGTGTTTAGCTTATCTTCGTTTTGAGCAGTATGGGCAATTTCGAACCAGAGAAAAGCCCCGCTTAATGCAGCAGCCGTTGCCACAGCAGTATAAATACGGTATTTTTTCCGTCTGTTATGGTAGGCGGCAGTTTGTACGACCTTGTTCCAAAGTCGCTTTTTCTCCTCTGCAGAAGTTACAATTTCATTCTTTTTAAAAAAATAAATTAAGTTTTTAAATGATGAGAATATATTATTGTGCTTCTTCATTTTAGCTTATTTTATTTAATAAGACGATCTGATTTGAAAAACCTACTCATGAAAAATCGGTAATTGTAATAAAATTTTATTGTTTTTTTAATGACGGGTTGTAACTAGTGTCGTGTCAAGTCTGAAATGACGGTTAAGTTGAAGTTATTTTGATTTTAGGCAAGGCAAAAATTCTGCGCATAGCAGCGTTCTGTAAACGAGTTTTTAACGCAGTCTAAACTCAAAAGAACAAAACTTGGGGCGTTAGAGCAGGCTTGACAGGACACTAACCTGGGTTCAGGGAGTTTGCAGCGGAAGAATTTTTTCTTTTACTGCTTATCTGCTTTAGTCAAGTTTCTTTGTTAACTCATTCAATGGAGTAGGTACAGTATCCACCGCCTGCTCAATTAACCTAAAGAATAGCTTACCTCTATATGTAGATAGCTTTC
>JBKDZK010000393.1:0-1995 GCA_047971205.1 Draconibacterium sp. | reverse complement strand
CGCTGAACACCTGTCATTCCGCGATTATACGATGCTGCCACCAGGGTCCAGCTGCCAAACTTCTCGTAGGCATCTTTCAGGTAATCGCAGGCGGCACGCGTAGATTTTTCGATGTGGTAGCGTTCGTCCACCTCGCTGTTTACTTCCAAACCGTAGTCGCCGGCTGTTCCTTTCATAAACTGCCAAAAACCCGCGGCACTGGCTGGGGAAATGGCCCGCGGATTAAAGCCACTTTCGGCCACTGCCAGGTATTTAAAATCGTCGTGTATTCCTTCTTCTTTCAAAATGGGCTCAATGATCGGGAAGTAACGGGGTGCCAGTTTGATAAAGCGGATCGTTTGCGAATGAAAATAGGCGTTGGAAAGCAATTCGCGGTCGAGTGCTTCTTTCACATAGAAACGATCGAGTGGCAAAGATTCTCCGGCAAAGCTTGCCTTTTCGGGAATTTCCACCGCTTCGAAACGTACTTCTCTTTTAGAAGCGTCCCTGGGTTCTTCGGGGCGTGCCGATCCCAGCAGCATCAAAATCAGAACTACATTCCCCACCAACAATACAGGTACTGACACCTTCCACCACTTCTTGTTCTTCGTCATGTTATTGCTCCTCGTTTTATTACCGGCACATTTGAGTATCAAAAAAATAGTGTTCGCAAACGCACCGGAAATGAATGTTCAAAAATACATTATTACCCTTGCTAAACAATGAAAAAGGCCTGACTGTTTGTCAAGCCTTAAAATATATTTCTTTTTAGTTCAGGAATAAAACCAATATTCGGGAGAAAACTTTTTTTTTGCTGAATATCAATCGTTCGTATCAACCGGAATAAAACTTATTTGCTGAATATCCTGGAGGTCGGAATAATCATAGAGGTAAAAACCGTCCTCGCCAATCATAAACAGGTAGTCGTTCAACGGAATCACATCGTAAGCATTGATATTGGGGAATGTGGCAATCTGGTTTTCGGATATGTGTGTTTTATCGCTTGCATCGTACACTTTCAAACCCGCCTCGCCGTCGCACACAAAAAGAATTTCGTCGTCGATTCCCAGCCCATAAGGACCTTCCATCGGGTAAGAAGCAATCAGCGTATTGTTCACGTAATCATCGGATAATTGCAGCACATCGAGCCGGTTTACACTGCCACCGCATGTATTTCCACCGCGCAGTGTAATATAGGCGTAACCATCGGCTACCACCACCGGATCGCAACTGGTAGTATGCCAGAAAGAGCTTAAATATTTAGGCACTGTGGGCACTTCCAGGCTAAAAACACGCATTCCGGACTGCATTCCGAAAAACATATGATCATCGTAAATAAACATGGTTTCCACATCCCAGCCCACATTTTGCTGGCCAATTTCTTTGGGCTGCTGATCATTGTTTATGTCAAATATATGCAGCATAGCACGGTCTACCGTATACAAGTAGGTGTCGTACAGCCCAAAGCGCGCCATGGAGCCGCCCACTCCGAAAGTACTGCCCTGCGGTACAGAACCACCTCCGTTGGCCATGTCGGACATAAAAAGATTGTCTCGGTTCGAGAAAAAATACACCGGGTAATAATGATATTCCATCTTCTGGCGAACACGGGTAATTTTCCAGTCTATCACCACTCCCTTTTCTTCGTCAATGTCGGCCAGCCGGTAGTTTTCGTCGTATTTCGGCAAGGTATAAGGAAAAACATCTTCAACGCGGTTTACTTCTTTGGGATTATCAATATCACTGATATCAATGGCCACCAAATCGATGTAACTATCGGCGTAAAGCGTGTTGTTTTTGATCGCAATATCCACGTTCCCGGGAATTTCAATAAAACCGAGGTTTTCAGGATTAGCGGGATTTGTCATGTCAAGGATATGAACCCCTTCAAACACTTCGTTCACAAACAAAAGGTTGTCTTTGAAATAGATCTTTCCGGGAACTTCCAGGGTGCGCGATTCGGTAACTTTTACCGCCGACCTAAGTTCTTCGTAAGTTAGATAAACCGGCGCATTG
>JBKDZK010000392.1:0-5215 GCA_047971205.1 Draconibacterium sp. | reverse complement strand
AATAACGTTAAAAAAAATAAAAGTGATCATTTTATTACATCTTAGTATGATTGAGTAACCGATAATGGTAAAATTATGAACCGTAGTTGCCCAGATTATTGCAATTTTTGTGTTTATTAATTAATCAGGGTAAAAAACATGTTGCCCGAAAAAGTGCATTGCAAATGCAAAATAGCTTACCCCTCGTTGCAAACAAGGGGTAGAGGGAGTTACCCCCTATATACCTTACAAAATAAGCATCCTATTTCAAATTGCAAACTGATTCGTAACCTTGTGAGATTTCGGGTTTCGCTTCCAGCTTGGGCTGTAGTTTTGGTTCGGTTGGCAATCCTATAAAATCCTGTGCTTTTAAAATTGCCTCATGCTTGCTGCACTTTTCGTATTTCTCAATAAATTCTATCTGGTCGCCTGTTGCATTGCAGCCGAAGCAGTGGAAGGTGTTTGTTTCGGGGTTAACGCGGCAGCTTGGTTTATCGTCCTCATGGAATGGGCATTTTATTTGATTATTCCGGTCGGGTTTGAGGTGGTAATGCTGCAAAACTGTAAGTATCGAAAGCCTTTGTTTTATGTCGCTTATTTCCATGACGAAAAAAGTTTAAAA
The DNA here is from genome assembly GCA_047971205.1 of Draconibacterium sp. GTDB lineage: Bacteria > Bacteroidota > Bacteroidia > Bacteroidales > Prolixibacteraceae > Draconibacterium. The sequence continues at coordinate 4,614 of JBKDZK010000392.1, read as the reverse complement.
ACTCTTGTTTACTACCTATTGGTCGCAATATGTAAATTATTAATCTTTACAAAGCAAATTTTAAAGGTTTTGTTTTCTACTTTTAAGTAGTGTATATTTGTAAAATCAAACATTAATTGGTCAAATACAATACTTTTAGGTATGACTATAGGTGAACACATAATGCTATTAAGGAAGCAGAAAGGATTTTCACAAGCTGCTTTGGGCAAGGAAATAGGAACTTCCGGTGATATTATTGGAAGATACGAACGTAATATTATGACTCCTTCTATTGATGTGATAATGAAGATTTCGGACACATTAGGAGTTTCAATAGATTATTTGGTTGGCAAAACCAACCTCGAACTGGATAAAAGCACATTAAAGCGGCTTGAAGATATTTCGTCGCTTTCAGATGAAAACAAGATATTTGTATTTCGTATGATTGATATGGCTTTAAGGGATTTAAAAACCGGACAGGCTTACGCAAACCGTTAAAAAATGGATGCTATGAACTTACAATCTATAACAGACGGACACGGACACAAAAGCGGCGTCCAACTCCCAATGAGAGATTGGGAACAGATTCAAAAAGACCTTGAAGAACTGGAACGTTTAAGGAACAAAAAACTTTTCCTTTCTGAACTGGCTGAAGCTGTTGAAGAGATGAAGCAAATTAAAGAGGGTAAAGTACAAGCCCGTAACGCTGAAGATTTTCTCAATGAGCTTTAATGTTAAAACCATCTCCGTTTTTGAACGCCAGGCTAAACGCCTGATGAAAAAATTCCTTTCGCTCAAAAAGGAAATTCAAACACTTATCTCTGAACTTAAAGAAGAACCAACCAAAGGAACTTCAATTGGGCATGACTGCCATAAAATACGCCTTGCCATTGCAAGCAAAGGAAAAGGCAAGTCTGGCGGTGCAAGGGTTATTACTCATTTAGTTTACAAGAAAGATACCGTTTACCTATTCTCCATATTTGATAAGTCCGATATGGAAAACCTTACTGATAAAGAAATTCTGGAACTTATAAAGTTAATCCCATAAAAAAAGCCCGGCAATGTCCGGGCTTTTTAATTCTCTAAAGTTTTCTAGGGGACTGCTCTATATCTAAGACTTTCTTTATCTCCAAAAACTTATTCCAGTTTCCGGTTCTATCAATAAAAACATGACTTTTACACTTGCTAAATATAGCATAGTGCTCGCTTGCATTACTATAAACGTTTTCTTCCTCTGATTGAGCCTTAATTTCATCCAATACCTTAACAAGGTAATCGCATTCTTTTTTACTTAAAACCCATTCTGCTTTTTTTATAGTGTAATTGTTGCTGTTCACTTTGTAAAAGTTAACAATGGTGTCAACCTTCAAGGCTTTACCGTAGCTGCTATTATTATACCTTATGCTTTTAGCTATTAGATTATCACCGTTATTATGGATTATTAAACCTTCATTTGTTCCTCCAAACTCACCTGCGGCAATAAAGTAATTTAAATGCAAAGTGTCATTTTTTTCTACGATTTGCGCTTTAGTACTAACAACAAAATAAAATAAAGTCAATATGTATATTAAAGCCTGTTTCATGTTATTTGACATTACCAGTTCCAAGGAAATAAAAAGAACCTTAAATAAGGGTCAGGATTGATATAATGGTATCCTGCTCCTCCGATTGAGTAGGTTCCGCTTGTTCTGCCTACAACTAAGGAATAACCTGGGATAGTTAAATCTTGTGGAGAGTGATAGCCTCCAACAGATTGAAAGCGAGTAGAACCTGCGGGATAAGCCCTTGAAGCATTATATCTCTGATAATTAGTTCCAGTTCCTCCTACATCAACCCAATCAACTCCATCCTTAGCCCAATGCGTATGAGCTGTTGCATAATCACTATTTCTAGGGTATTCTTAATGTCACATCAAATTTGTTTCGGTCAGCTCGCGGAGCAAATCTAGCAGAACCGTCTCTATTTAAAATAACTCCATGCTCTTTCTTCCAAAAACTAGACCTTTGATATGCTGTATTAATTTTAGAATATTGTCTGTAAGTTACATCCATTTGTCCAAGCTTTCCCCCCATCGCTCTGTATTGCATATATTGCATCCCATGGTAAATCCCAAATGATATCCCTCCAGCTAAAAGAGACCTGCCAAAACTTACATCACCTGTACCTAAAAATTGACTTGTAACATCTGAGGCAAAACCACCGGCAAAGGCTCCACCCGGACCTCCAATTGCAGAAGCGACACCACCACCTATAAATCCTGCGGCAGCTCCAATTAAAGCTCCATTTAACATAGCTTGACCATTCCACCCGGTAGCCATGCCGCTAAAGCCTGAACCTCCTACAGCCCCTGCAGCCGCTCCTGCAAGCATAGCACCTCCTCCTAAGGCACTTACCCCAGATGCCGCACCTCCAGACATCCCTCCAATTAATGCACCACCACCAATATAACCAGCCCATTCCCAAAAGCCTTGCGCCCCTGCCTTGCCTGCCATAACCGCACCTGAAGTTCCTCCGACCACAGCCCCAATAATAATTGGTACAAACCAAGCGATTTCGCCCGATGGGTCAACGTAAACCAGCGGATTGTTCAAACAATACGAATACCGGTTAAAATTCTGTGAAAAATCAGGCATTTGCACGTAGTTGTCGGGGCTGAGGAAACGCCCAACGGCAGGGTCGTACAAACGGCCGTTCGCGTTTATCAGCCCAAACCAGGGCAGGTGTTCGTGGCCGGTAAATCCACGCCCTGCAAACAACTCAGGTTCGGCGCTTAAATCGTAATTGTCCCAATGTGCTGCTTGTCGCCGTCTGCCCCAGGCATCGAAACTGTATTCTGCAACTACTGTGGTCGATGTATTCATTTTGTGGGCAATGTTACCGTTTCTTTTACATTAACCATAAATTCGTTTGAATGTAATACTCCATCATAAATTTTGTCTGTTTCACTTTTTGCTTTTTTGTTTGACCTGCTTTTGGGAAAATAGTGACAAGCAACAATATATACTGACCTTTCCCCCATGTAAAAGGAGTCAGGATCCACAATAAATTTTAAATGTATGTCCGTTGATCCGTATGGGCCAACAATCAGCAATTTAGTGCTGGGATGTTGGTGTCGGATCACCTTCAACATACCTCCCCTAAACACGATAGGGTCAATAACCTCCATTAAAAAAACAAAATCGGGATAATAAAGCGTTAATCCATCAGCGGAGGTATTCTTATACGAAAGGGTCAATTTAACGGTATCACCATAGCAAAACGAATACTCGGACAGTGCCGCTTTTAATTCTACAACGCGGCCAATATCGCTCTTGCCAGAATCGTTGGCATGCGAAAACAACGCAACAGGGAGTAAAAGAAGAAAAAAAATATAACTGACCCTTACCATTTTCTCGAGATTTTGAATATGAAATGCCACCAAGGTGTTTTGTCCAAACCGGTATAACGCATAAATATATCTGGATTTATCCCTAATGCGGAACCGTTGGCATTGATCCTCCAACCCAAGTCGTGGAAAGTATGGTTGGGATAAAGCCCTTGCCGCTTATAGTTCCGGATATAATTTGTAAACTCTTCCCTATATTTAATTTCTTTTGTGATACCAGAACCGACAAAATTACCGGACAGTACCCTTTGCCTATGCCACATTTCGTGATCATAGGTAAATTCCAGGTCGTCATATTTCCCGGAGAAGGCCCTTTCGTTATAAAATATTTCCCCTGAAACGGGATCGGTAACGCCCGGGTCCGGTCCGCCGCCGAACAAATTATTATCGGGGTCATAAGTCCCCTCGAAGCCAAAATGGCCCAGGGCTTCTTGTTGCCAGGTGCTGCCTTGGGGGATGGCGTATTTGCCGTTTTTAAAGTTCTCGAAAACGTTGCCATTATTGTAAAACCCTTTTCCTTTTGTCCAGTTACTAAAGTTTTCCGAGGTTAAAGTGGTAAATGCAGCTCCGGCTGCTGCTCCGTATAACATGCCTTCCCCGATATCGTTCTCCCAAAGGGCTGCGTCCAGGCCGCCGGTAACGGCACCCGAGCCCGTGCCGATGGCAAGCTGGGCCACAAACGTCTCGCCGCCGACCATGCCCAGCGCCCCGCCCACTGCGCCTACCAATCCGCCTTTGTGCCCTCCTGCAAACCCGTCCCAGAAAAGGCCCCAGCCGCGGTTTCGTCGCTGCGGGCCATCCCCCTGAAGGTGCCCGTTATCGAACCGATGATGCCGCCGATCAATATATGTATCCATTCTCCATCCGGGTCAACGTAAACGAGAGGATTATTCAAGCAATACCCAGACCTGTTGTAATTTTGCGTAAAATCAGGTGCCTGTACGTAGTTGTCGGGGCTAAGGAAACGTCCAACGGCGGCGGCGTACAAACGACCGTTCGCGTTAACCAGCCCAAACCAGGGCAGGTGTTCGTGGGCGGTATAAAAGCCCCCTTCCCGTTCCCCCAGGGGGGAAGGCTTTGGTTTCGTTTTTCAAAGAACTCTTCGGCTTAAAAGTAAGGGTTCTTTCTGTTTAAAAAATTCCGGAACCCTTAATTTTTGTTTTTCCCAGAAACATTGTGCACAAGCCGTTACAAACAACTTACAGCTTAAAGGTTTCTTCTTCTATCTCATTTGCATATTCGTCCTTATC
>JBKDZK010000391.1:0-2487 GCA_047971205.1 Draconibacterium sp. | reverse complement strand
ACATCATAAACCTGAGGTGTATTGCCAAGGTTTTCAGGCACGAGCGAAAGATCTGTTTGATTAATGGGGAAGAAATCCCGTTTTCGAAAGGTAAATCGAAACATTTTTGGGATTCCATAGGGCAGATCAGTTCCGATCGTTCATCGAGTGTATATGCCTGAGCTTGTTAAGCGGCATCAGTAGAGGCAGTGATTTATATACCGAAGAGAATATCTTTTGCTTTTTAATGTATTGTAGGTGGTGTTTTGCCACTGAAGTTATGGGCTGTAACCAATCGTTAATGTTCCCGGAAGAATTCTTTCCTGATTTTCATCTTTATCACTCTTTTACAAGAAACAAGAATGTTTCTGGGCAGAGCACAATGTTTTATAGTGTTCGATTGTGCAGCAATACTTACCTGCCAGAAGTAAGTTTAATCGTTTGGTGTTTCGGGATGTACGGAAGTTTTTCAGGGTGAAATATTGTCTTTTCAAACTGCTAAAAAAGTGCGATTCATGAATTGGATTGTGTGATTTGTAAAGCGAGTCGGTCTGTTTGTGGAGTGTATGTTGCCAGTTGTCAGAGGGAAACTAACTTTAAAAGGTTCAAACTGAAACGCAAAGACGCTTATTTTTTCACATGAAGCAATTTTCTGTTAAACCAAAATAATACTCGAATGAAATCAACGTACAGAGTTTTTTCCCTTGTATTTGCATTGTTGCTGGCTGGTTTTGGTAAGGTTGCTGGGCCTGGATATCGCAAAAGGCTTGTGTTGCATTGGAAATCGGGGAAGGATACGTGGCTTTGCAGAATAGTACTGAGCTAATTTTCTTTTATCTCAGAGGTACCGAAACACAAAGTATCTTATTAATGCACAGGAAGAATCAGACCAACGAAATAAAATATACAAATATGAATAGATTAGTTTTTTGCATTGGACTATTAATCGGCTTTTTATTCTTGACCAGTTCTTTAAATGCTCAGGACCTCAAGAACGGATTAGTATCGGTTTGGGAGTTTGATGAAACGAGTGGAACTGTCGCCTATGATTCACATGGATCAAATGATGGAAGTTTAGTAGGCAATATACTGACAGGACAATCGGGTGTTACCAATTTAAACATGGCATATTATTTTAATGGCTTTGGAGGACAGGTAAAGGTTCCTAATGAGGCTAGACAAATAGGGTTGCATAGTATTGCAATTTGGATGGCGTGTTCGGATTGGGGAAATATGACTTACCCGGGTATTTATGGAGGACAGCATTTAACATCGTCAAATCAATATGGTGGTATATCAATATCAGCATGGCCGGGAAACGGAGACCGACTTTTCTATCAGTTACACAAGTCAGATGGAGGCGTTTCAAGTACAAGTTTTAATGGTATTACATCAATTACAGGATGGCATCATTGGGTATTTACTTATGATGGTGTGTTTCAGAAGATTTATTTAGACGGAATTGAAGTTGCAAGTACTGAATCCGGCAGTTTTAGCATCGATTGGTCAGGAGTAAATTCGCAACATCAACTTGGAGCCTCAAACCAAGCTGCAAATGGGATGAAATATTATAAAGGGTATATGTGTCAACCATCCATCTGGAACAGAGCACTAACCGCCGCAGAAATTACACAACTTTACAACTCCGGCAACGGCCTGCCATATTCTCAATGGTCGGCTCCGGCGCAACTATCAGGAGGAACCATTTCTCCCGATCTGCTAACAATAGATTACAACACAAGCCCTGGAATAATAAGTAGTACATCAGCTGCTTCAGGAGGTTCAGGAAATTACAGTTATCAGTGGGAAAGCTCAACCGATAATGGAACCAATTGGTCAGATATCGCTGGTTCTGCATCGGTAACATATACACCATCGGCTTTAACACAAACTACCTGGTTCAGAAGAAAGGTTACAGATGGCACAGAAACTGCATATTCCAATAATTCGGAGATTATTGTTACCATTCCCGGAGGTGGAGGAACAGTAACTAGTGTAGGGATATCGGGTAGCGATTTTAATATAACAAACTCTCCTATTACAAGCAGTGGCAATATTAACTTATCAATTGCAAGCAATGCTATAGGAAGTGCGGAACTCTCAAGTACAGGTGTTACAGCAGGTACATATACCAATTCGACCATAACCGTTGATTCTGACGGAAGAATTACATCTGCAAGCAATGGATCCGAAACTGGAGGAGCATGTCTTTGGAATACTTCAATAGGTGAAAATATTGTACGTCAAAATGGGAATGTAGGGATTGGCATATCAGACCCCGGGAACTATAAATTGGCGGTGAATGGAACAATCAGATCAAAAGAGGTAATTGTGGAGGCTGCAAATTGGGCTGATTATGTATTTGAACCTGATTATCGTTTAAAATCTCTTCCCGAAGTGGAGGATTTCATAAAAGTAAATGGACACCTGCCCGACATACCTTCGGCTAAAGAAGTTGCTGAAAATGGAATTGGATTGGCAGAGATGAATGTGCTTTTGTTGAAGAAG
>JBKDZK010000390.1:0-2037 GCA_047971205.1 Draconibacterium sp. | reverse complement strand
CTTAATTCAGATAAATATCGTAAGGCATACGGGCCATTACGCCGTTCATATGCGTCGCTTTTTTGAAATATTCGTAGTAACGGTATTTGTCGCCCAGTTCGTTTTTAAGGATACGTGCGCGCACACTGCCTCCGCCCATTTTCAGCATTTCTTCGAACGGGCTCACCTGTGTTGGCAGCGGAACTGTGCGGTAGCTATCCAGGCCTTCTATTTCGGCGGCCAGTTTTATGGCATCCTGCAAACCGCCAAACTGGTCGATCAGACCCAGTTCCAGTGCGTTTTCACCACTCCATACGCGGCCCTGGCCTACTTCGTCCACCGCTTCTTTGGTCATGCCGCGTCCTTCCGCCACATGCGAAATAAAGGTATCGTAACCTTCTTCAATGGTATTTTGCATCATCTGGCGTTCGTAAGGAGTCATCGGGCGCGTACGTGTGAGTAGGTCCGAATTCTCGTTGGTTTTTACCACATCGGTGGTAATGCCCAGTTTGTCGTTGAGCAATCCGCCAAAATTTGGAATGGGACCAAAAATACCAATCGATCCGGTGATGGTATTCGGGCTGGCCACAATTTTATCGGCGGCACACGAAATGTAATAACCACCCGAGGCAGCCAAATCGCCAAACGACACCACCATGGTTTTTTCTTCGGCGGCCAGTTTTACCTCGCGCCAAATGGTTTCCGAATCAAACACCGCGCCTCCGGGAGAATCCACACGCAGAACAATGGCTTTGTAGCTGCTGTCCTGGCGCACTTTCCGGATTTCGCGGCCCAGTTTATCGCCTTCAATGGCTTCGTCGCCGCTCAGCGAAACACCGATCTCGCCGCTGGCATAAATCACTGCAATTTTATTCCGGCTGTACTTTTTCCCTTTTCCGCCTGAAGGAGCTTTCACATATTCTTTCACCCCGATTACCGGAACACCTTCGGTACCTTCAATACCGGTTATTTCGCGCAGGTCGTCGAGCACTTCGTCTTTGTACGAAGCAGCATCCACCAAGCCTTTTTCCACTGCTTTCCGTCCTTTGCTAAAGGTCTGTACCTCATCGGCCAGTTTATTCAGCTCTTCAATGGAAAGACCACGTTCGGCTGAAATTCCTTTTAACATGTGATTCCACAAGCTGCCCATGTAGGTTAGCTGCTGCTCGCGGTTTTCCTCGCTCATTTTGTCGAGCATAAAAGGCTCCACCGCTGCTTTAAATTTTCCGTGACGCACCACCTGCATTTCAATACCGATTTTCTTCAGGGCCTGGGTATAAAACATCATTTCGCCACCCAGTCCGCGGAAATCGACCGACACTTCGGGGTGTACCACAATTTTATCGGCCACCGTAGCCAGGTAATAAGCTTTCTGCCCCAGAATTCCTTTGTCGGCGCAGGCATACACAGGTTTGTCGCAACTGTCTTTAAAGGCAATCAGCGCATTTCGGATCTCTTCCACCGATGCCATACCGCCATTAATCATTGCCAGGTCAAGGTAAACACCTTTGATACGGTCGTCGTCAACCGCATTTTGCAACGCCTCGGCAATGTTGTCGAGTCCAATGGTTTTTACGCTGCTAAACATGGTGGGCAACTCAAGGTCTTCAAACGGATCGTTGGTGGCGCGGTCCACCACCTGGCGGGTGAGATCGATCACCAACATTGAATTATCGGCCACGCTTACCTGCTTTTCGGTAGAGGCTACCAGGGCACTGAACACCATGATCATCAGAAAAATTCCGACAAATGAAACGGCAATTAATCCCACGATGGTTGCCAGTACGTACTTAAAAAAGTCCTTCATCTTATAAATTTTCAATTACTATTTTACATTCAAAACCAACCTTCCCTTTGCAACCTGCTGCCGTGCTACCTGCATTTTCTTCGGTTTAAATATCCCGTAGCATGCCGGCAATCTCACTGCTGTTTTTTATTTTTGTTCAGGTATTGTTTGTTGCAATATTGGTAAGGCTTTTTCAGCATCATTACAAAGATATAATTCTATGCACAAGGTTTTTCTGGGTTTAGGGGGAAATATCGGCAATAAAGAAGAAA
>JBKDZK010000389.1:0-3072 GCA_047971205.1 Draconibacterium sp. | reverse complement strand
TGCTGCTTTCCAACTCTGGAATGAAACGGTTAGCAATGCAATTCCCAATGCCAGCACCCCGGCCAATACAAATATCCACCAGCTTAGGGTGGTTTTATAGGCAAAGTTTTCGAGCCATTTGTGCATAGCGTAGTACGCAATGGGCGTGGCAATTACAAAAGCGATAGCAACCCATTTCACAAAGTCTTTATTCAGCATGGCCAGAATTTCGGATACTTTGGCACCATTGACTTTGCGGATGCCAATTTCTTTGGTACGTTGAAAAGCTATTTCTGTAATCAAGCCCAGAATTCCGAGTGATGAAATAATAATAGAAATAACCACCAGAACATTCAACAGATTTAAAGCACTAATCTCGTATGCATAATAGCTTTGTATCTTATTATCAAAAAAGCGAAAATCAAAAGGGCGGTCAGGCGAAATTGAATGCCAAGCCTTTTCTATTTTATCAATTGTTTCTACATGGTTTCCTTTTCGCAGCCGAATAACCACGTTGTTATAATTACTAAAATCAGGCAGATATATAACAGGTTTTGACGATTCGCGAAGGCTCCGGTACTGAACATCTTCTACAACGCCCAAAACCAGGTAATCCTTACCGGTGATGGATAAATTCACCCTTTCGCCAACCGGGTGACTCAGGCCAAGCATATCAACAGCCGTTTTACTGAGGATCGCAACTTCCTGTTTTTCATTAGCAGGAACAAATGAGTTGCCTTCCAACAAAGAAATTTCCATCATATCGAAATAATTGGGGGTAATACCAACAACAGAAGCACCATCCCTGTTTCTATCTTTGTTTTCGGATGATAAGCGAAACGGGTTTTCGTTGTTAATATACTCGCCCGGAGTATTACTTGCAGCTGCAACTTCAACAACACCAGGAATAGAGGCCAACTGGTTTCTGAAAAGCTCAAAATTCTCTTTATTTATTCTGAATTCAGTTTCGATTAGCTGCTCAGCATTAAATCCCAACTTTTGATTACTCATTAATCGAATTTGCCTGCTCATAGTAATGATACCGGAAATCAAGACAATTGAAATAACAAACTGGGCTACCACAAGAATCTTTCGTATTGAAAACCCAAATCCTGAGTTTCCAGGTTTATTACCCCCCTTCAAAGTAAAAACTGGTGCACCACCAACAAAACTGATAGCCGGGAAAAGTCCGGACAATACAACAATAAACGATACCAGAAAAAGTAAAATACCCAATATTGCAGGCGAAAAAAGCAATGCAAAGGTCATTTCCCGCATGACAACCTGATTAAAAACCGAAAGGACCAATTGTACAAACAGTAGTGACAAAGCAAATCCACTCAAAACAATTACAAAGGTTTGGGTGAAAATATAAGTTATAAGGTTATGGGTGCTCGCCCCCATAACTTTTTGTATACCCGACAAGGTATTTTTTGTTTGAAAATATGCAGATGAAAGATTCACATAATTAAACCCGGCCATTAATAAAATCAATACTCCAATTAATATGAAAGCGGTTACCATTCCCGGGTTTCCTTTATTTTTATCCTCATCCCAATGTACATGCCCCGATTTTAAATGAATATCCGTAACTGGTTCAAGGGCGAAACTGATTTGTGTCATAAAATCATCGGGGAGTCCATCAAAGCCCGGATCTGAACCGAGATACAGTTCCTTAATTGTATGCTGAAGCTCAGCCATGTTTGTATTAGCCGGGAGCGATAAATAATAGTCACAGGATTTATTTCCCCAACTGGTCAGATTTCCCGGAGAAAACTCTTTCCACGATAAATCTGATATCACTACATCGGCTTTTTGAGAAGAAGTAGAAGGTAAATCGATAAAAACCCCAACCACTGTAAAATCCCTCATCCAGAAGCGAAGAACCTGATTCAGCGGATCCTTGTCACCAAAAATTTTTCTTGCAGCTTTTTCGGACAATAAAACCTGAAATGGCGCATTCAATAAATCTGTCGTGTCGCCCTGTAACATCGACAAACTAAACATAGAACGAAATCCTGCATCGGAGAATAAAACGTTCTCAAATTTGTAATTATGCGTTCTATAAGAAAGGTATTGGTTGCTTAGCGGACTAACCAGGCAAACCTCTGATTTTTCGGGAAGTTGTGATTTTAGTTTCTCCTTGAATACATAGGGCAGAATAGCCTGAACATCTTCAGATGTCCCCCAAACAATTCGGTACTTATTTTCAACTCCGGAAATGTACCTGTCGAAATTGTGTTCAGTATAAACATAGAACAATGTAAGAATGCAGACTGTAAAGCCCAGTGCAATACCTAAAATATTGATTATGCTGAACCACTTTCGTCTGAATAAATCCCTGAAAATTAATTTTAGATATTGTTTTAACATTTGTGATTATTTTACATGTTATAAACCTGATAAGCAAGCTATTCCAGTCAGAATTTCAAATAAGGCCAGGTTCTGGTTATATGCCTATTACTACTCATACCGCAACGCCTCCACCGGGTTCCTCGTAGCTGCCCGCCAGCTCTGCCACCCAATTAAGTGCCAGCGGCACGGTGTTATGGTAGCTATGGCAGTAATGCCGATAGCAAAGTCCCGTAGGCACGGTGTTATTGTTCGTTTAATCGTAAAATTCAAAAATATAGGCATCTTCATATTTAATTTCATTTCGTCGCAACAACTCCAAATATTCGTCTTTAAACGAGCGTTTCCTATGGTGTTCTTCCTGTTTCATGATATACCGGATTACCTTGTTACGCTGAGAACGTGAATAGGAAAATGCGCCATAACCTGCCTGCCATTCAAACTTTCCGGCAACAAAATTGCTTTCATTTATCCATTTCGATGATTTGGCTTTCACATTTTGCAGAACAACGGAAACAGCAATCGTTGGGTGCAATTCGAAAAATATATGAACGTGGTCTTTGTAACCTCCTACTGCTAACGAATAGTTTTTGGTTTCTTTTAATGTTCCTGCGATATATCGGTGCAATTTATCCTGCCATTTCCCTGAAATAAAATTGCCCCGCCCTTTTACCGAAAACACGGCGTGTATATTCATTTGTGTATAAGTATTTGCCATTGTTATTTGTTTTTATTCGTAGT
>JBKDZK010000388.1:0-9743 GCA_047971205.1 Draconibacterium sp. | reverse complement strand
CCTGGCTTTACAACTCAACTCATCGCGCGAGGTTATTTCCCGCTTACTCAAAAAACTCGAAAAAGACGGGAAAATAGAACAATCCCGAAATTTTATTGATTTTTCCGCTCTTGTGTGACATAGATTACATACAGGAACTAAAAGTCTTTATTTCTTTGCGTAAACAATACAAGAATACATTGTTCATAACTATTGTTTCATAATTTTATGGGTTATAAAATCGGTTAGTAGTTGAAGGTTGATTAGCCAGGCTGTAGAGTCTGGCTTTTTTTATTTCCAATCGTTTAATGTTAATTTCATATTGAAAAGTAATCCCCGCATTTACTTACGAATTATTTATTAAATGCTGATATTTGTCACTTACATCGACAGAAAGTATCAACTTTAAATATTAGCCACATGTTCAAAATCCAGACTTTGAATAAAATTGACCCGGACGGGTTAAAGCTTTTTCCGCTCGACGAGTACGAAATTGCCAGTGAAATCCCCGGCCCGGACGCCATTGTTCTGAGAAGTTTCAAAATGCATGACATGGAACTCCCTTCGTCCTTGAAAGCGGTAGCAAGGGCAGGTGCAGGCGTCAACAATATCCCGGTAGATAAATGTACCGAGAAAGGGATTGTAGTTTTCAATACTCCCGGGGCCAACGCCAACGGAGTAAAAGAAGCCGTGATTGCTGGAATGCTGATGGCTTCGCGCGACTACATCGGCGCGGTGAACTGGGCCAAAACCCTGATTGGAGAAGGTGATAACGTGGGCGCGCTGGTTGAAAAAGGAAAAAACAACTTTGCCGGCGAAGAAATCAAAGGTAAAACACTGGCTGTTATCGGTCTGGGAGCCATTGGTGTACTGGTGGCCAACGCTGCATCGGCATTGCGGATGAAGGTGATCGGTTACGACCCCTACATGTCGGTAAAGCATGCGCTGAAACTAAGCCGCGAAGTTACCTGGGTGGAAGGCATTCAGGTGCTTTTATCGCAAGCTGACTTTGTTACCATTAATGTGCCGCTTACACCCGAAACCAAAGGATATTTGAACAAGGATAAGTTTGCCATGATGAAGGACGGGGTGAAGATCATGAACTTTGCCCGCGGTGGCCTGGTAAATCACGCCGATCTGAAAGAAGCCATTGAGGCAGGAAAAGTAGCCAGCTACGTAACCGACTTTCCGGATGAAGATACCCTGAAAATGGACAAAGTTATTTCCATCCCTCACCTGGGAGCTTCCACCAAAGAATCGGAAACCAATTGCGCCATTATGGCTGTTGAGCAGGTACGCGATTACCTTGAAAACGGACACATCAAAAACTCGGTAAACTTCCCCGCAGCCGAAATGGAACGTGCCGGCGGAGCCCGCATCCTGATCGCCAACCGGAATGTACCCCATATGGTTAGCCAGATTTCAAGTATTCTGGCCGCCAAAGGGCACAACATCGATCATATGCTTAACCGTAAGTACGAAGACATTGCTTACAACATTATCGATGTAACATCAGAAAACATTGACCCTTCAGTAAAAGACGAATTAATGAAAGTCGATGGCATTTTCATGGTTCGCATTCTGAACAGTTAAGAAAAAAATTGCTTTTAGTAAAAAGGGAACTCTTTCTCCGGAAGGCTTCCCTTTTTTGTTTTTTCGGAATTTGCCTCAACAAGAATGAATTCCAGCCACTTGCATTAAATCGTAACGAATCGTTAACATCATTCAGTAAATAAGACACTTAATCTTCCCCATTTTTGTTATTTTTGGCACTTCCTGTCCATACCTGATAGTTTATGAATTAAAAATTTAAAAATGAGTAAAAGTATCGAAGTAAAAGCAGCCGATAACATTCGAATCCTCGCTGCGTCAATGGTTGAAAAAGCAAAATCAGGCCACCCGGGAGGCGCAATGGGCGGAGCGGATTTTGTACACATTCTTTATTCTGAATTTTTGAATTACGACCCGTCAGATATGACCTGGACCAACCGCGACAGGTTTTTCCTGGATCCGGGCCACATGTCGCCGATGTTGTATTCGGTGCTTGCCCTGGGCGGATTCTACAGCATGGACGATCTGGCCAACTTCCGCCAGTGGGGAAGCGTGACTCCCGGACACCCCGAAGTGGATGTAGCCCGCGGAGTGGAAAACACTTCAGGCCCGCTTGGACAGGGACACGTTATGGCTGTAGGTGCAGCTATTGCTGAACGCTTTTTGGTGGCCCGCTTTGGCGAATGGATGGCTCACAAAACCTATGCTTTTATTTCGGACGGGGGTGTTCAGGAAGAAATTTCCCAGGGTGCCGGACGAATTGCAGGATTTTTGGGTTTGAACAACCTGATTATGTTCTACGATTCCAACGACATTCAGCTATCAACTGAAACCAATGCTGTATCGCTCGAAGATACAGCCAAAAAATACGAAGCCTGGAACTGGAAAGTAATTACCATCGAAGGCAACGATGTGGACCAGATCCGCACCGCATTGAAAGAAGCCAATGCCGAAACCGAAAGACCTACATTGATCATCGGGAAAACGATCATGGGGAAAGGTGCTTTAACGGCCGACGGAAGCAATTTTGAACGTAAATGTGCCACACACGGTATGCCGCTGGGAGAAGCCGGTGCTTCTTTCGAAAAAACCATCGCAAACCTGGGTGGCAATCCGGAAAATCCGTTTGTGATTTTTGACGATATAAAAGAGCTGTATGAAAGGCGCAAAGCAGAACTGACTGAAGCTGCCGCAGCAAAAAAAGCAGCGCAGGCCGAATGGGCAGCAGCCAATCCGGAACTGGCAGCAAAGCTTGCCAAATTCTTCTCAAAAGAAGCTCCTGCTTTCGATTTTTCAAAAGTAGAACAAAAAGCCAACACAGCAACTCGTGCTGCATCGTCGACCGTACTGGCCGCTTTTGCTGACCAGATCGAAAACATGATCGTTTCTTCTGCCGACTTGTCGAACTCTGATAAGACTGATGGTTTCCTGAAAAAGACAACGTCATTCACCAAAGGTGATTTCAGCGGCTCGTTCTTCCAGGCTGGCGTAAGCGAACTTACCATGGCAGCCATCATGAACGGTATGGCATTGCACGGTGGCGTTATTCCGGTTTGCGGTACTTTCTTTGTTTTCTCTGATTACATGAAACCGGCACTCCGTTTATCGGCCTTAATGGAACTGCCTGTTAAATTTGTTTGGACACACGATGCTTTCCGTGTAGGAGAAGACGGTCCGACCCACCAACCGGTGGAACAGGAAGCACAGATCCGTTTAATGGAAAAACTGAAAAACCACAAAGGCCACAACAGTACACTGGTACTTCGTCCGGCTGATGCCAACGAAGCAACAGTAGCCTGGAAAATGGCACTTGAAAATACATCCACTCCTTCAGCACTGATCCTTTCACGCCAGAACATCAAAAATCTTCCGGTAGAAGGCGATGCTTACCAGGCTGCACTACAGGCAGAAAAAGGTGCTTATGTCGTTATTAAACCTGAAGGAACACCCGATGTGGTACTTTTGGCCAGCGGCTCTGAGGTTGCCACCTTGGTTGCCGGAGCTGAATTACTTTCAGAAAGAGACGGATTAAAAGTACAGGTGGTTTCGGTGCCTTCGGAAGGTGTATTCAGGGCGCAAACCAAAGAATACCAGGACAGTATTCTTCCGCTTGGCATTCCGCGTTTTGGTATGACCGCCGGTTTACTGGTGACCCTGGAAGGCCTGGTAGGAGAAAACGGCAAAGTTTGGGGATTGGAATCATTCGGATTCTCTGCTCCCTATACCGTACTCGACGACAAACTCGGATTCAACGGCGAGAATGTTTACAAACAGGTAAAACAAATGTTAGCCTAATTGGCAAAATAACTATAAGTGAGAGGTGCTTCCGACGGGGAGCACCTTTTTTTATGAAAATCAATTTTTAAAAAATTAAAACAAATCCCGGATAGGAATATCCATCTTTACTTTCATTTCGATTGGTTTTTAAGTTTTACACAGTAACAAGATATAAAACCAATTTGTTTTCTCAAACCGACTGGTGAACAAACCACTACAAAAGCAATATACAGCCGGGGAGCTACCAGGATAATTAATTCTGCTCCGAACCTGTGGGAACTTCAACCGGTTCGCCTGTTTCTGCTGCTTCTTCGGCCGGTTTTACCCTTTTGAAAAGATAACGGGTAATAAAAATACCGTTTGAATCATCGGTGCCTCCGTAACTTTCAACCCCTGTAACAACAAAGGCAAGATCCCAGCCATCCAGCAGCATCTGGTTGATCTTAGAGGTCAGCAATGCATCGTTTGATGCAATGTTCTGAAAACGAATACCTCCCACATTAAAAAAGTTGAGCAATTTCGTCTCATCGTAATCTCTAATCCTGATCTCGTCGCGGTCGCTTTTGTTTCGGTCGCCGTTTTCTTCTGTTTGGGTACTTGTAAACTCGCGGTAATCCACTTCCGAATCGGTGGAAATTAAACGCGAACGTCCTATCCCGTTGGGAATAATCGACTCAATACTTGTAATTATTTTTACCTCGTAAACAGGCTTATCCTGTCCTTGTGCAAACGATGCAAGCATCATCATTACGACGACTGCCAATGCTATTTTCTTCATAGTTAGAATTTTCAACTTTGTTTCAGATTACTATAGTTTTTTCATGAAATAATAACGGGTCATAAACAATCCGTTAGGGTCATTTTTATTTTCTTCTTCTTTACTGTTATCATCCATCAACGCTTTAAGCCCTGCTGTCAGCAGCGCCTTTTTTACGCTGACGTTGATCATTTTACTCTCTACCCCGGCTCCCACATAAAAAAGCTCCCAGCCCTGAGCCAGCATGTCATTGATCTTCGACATCATAAGAGCATCGTTGGTTGCAAGGTTCTGGAAACGAATACCACCTTCGTTGTAGAGGTTTAAAAGCTTGGTTTCCTGGTAATCTTTTATCCGGACATCCTTCCGGTTGCTTTTATTCCGATTCCCTTTGTCGTCGGTTTGTTTGGAAGTAAATTCCAGGTAGTTTACTTCCAGATCGGTTTCAAACATGCGCGAGCGCCCCACTCCATTTGGCATCAACGATTCAACACAGGCAACCACTTTTACCTGCACTTTTGGAAGTTGCGCATCAACCGGAGAAATAAAAATGAACCAGAAGAAGGCCAACATCAGTATTGTTTTCTGCATCATACCACGATATTATTCAATCATAAACTTGAAATTCGCCGGCCTAAAGTAATGGTATTGAATGAAATTAGCAATCTTATTTCACCAGAAAACATGTAGCTGTAAAATTTTTACGAACCGGGGATAATGGAAAATGTGCTGAACTACCTGCTAAAACTGGTAATATATGCCCGTGTGCAAGCCCACGCGATACGGTTTATAAACCACATCGGAATTGGTATTGATTGAATTGAGGTAATAATTAAAACGCGGTTCAACAGCCAGCGAAATGTGTTTACTTATGGCGTAATTCAGCCCAACCCCCACTGTTCCGGCAATATTCAGGGTAGAAATGTCCTCGGTACTTCCTATCCGTTGCCTGCTTCCGTTGTTTTCAATGTAAGCATTATTGCCAACAACCAGTCCGGCATTAATACCTCCCATGATATCAATCCCAATTTTTTTATCGTACACATTGTAGCGGAGATACAAGGGAATTTCAACAAAATCAAAGTTTTGTGAAAAACGCCCCTCGGTACTTATTACGGATGAGTAGTCGCCGGTTTCCAACATATTGGAGGAGACAAGAGTGGCATTTGCAGGCGTCTGAGTAATGTTCACCACTCCCGCAGCCGTATTCATTACAATATCGCCCCGGCGTAATTCAACGGCATTTGTAAACTTGCCTTCTCCGGTTACGTTCTCGGGTTGCCCCGTGGTATAATCGAAGGAACGGCTGGCCGAATAAAGAAGCTCAGAAGAAGCAGAACCGGATTTCATGCCGTTCTTGGAATAGTAAACTCCCGATTCCACCCGCAAACGATCGTTGGTTTTGTATTGCACCGACAAACCACCTCCCACATTTCCGGAGCCTTCGCTCGAATCGTAATTCAAATTTCGGGCGTACTGGTTGCTGTAGGAAGTTTTATGTGAAGCATACCCCGGAGCCACATTGGCACCAATGATCCAGGCTGATTCTGAATGCGATTTCTTATTATAGTCTTTTGCATTGGCAGCAATTAACAGGCGGTCTGCCTCGCTTAATTCATCCACCGTTTGAGTCTTTTCTTTATCAGAAGAAACATCGTGTTTTTGCGCCAGGGTAAGCTCGTTCTCCACTTTGGCAAAACCCCGTATACTTTGCAACATGCGATAGGAAACCCGTTCAACGGTTTCTGTCAACACCGATTTTTGTTCTTCCTCCGTTACCGGTTTTTCGGCCACGAACAACGAAGCAGGTCTGCTTGCCGGTGTTTCCGCTACGGGTTCAGGAATCAGGTCAGCTTCCCCGCTGCTGACTTCTTCGCTATCTGTCACCGGTTTCTTATTCGTATTCTCAGGAGTAGTTTCTGCCGGTTGAACAACAACCTGCTGACTTAGCATCTCGCGTGAACTGCTATCGGCCCTGTCATTCATCAGCCACCCGGCAATAAAAGCAAAAACCACTACTGCCGCAGCCGAAATCCATCCCACATAAATCATCCGGGTTCTTTTACGTTTGGCAGCAATCTGCTCCTGGATGTTTGTCCAGATATGCGCAGGCGGCTCCACCGAAAAGTTCTCAAACTTATCGCGAATCAACTGGTCCCTATTTATTTTATCATTCATCAAGCCGAATTATTACTTTTTCCCTTGTCGCTGTATAGTGCTTTCACCTTTCCCTTTAGTATTTCCCGGGCACGTGCCAGGTTGGACTTTGAGGTGCCCACACTAATCTTCATTTCGCGGCTGATCTCTTCATGATTCATTCCCTCAATCACATAAAGATTAAAAACCATGCGGTAACGTGGAGACAATTCCTGGATCAGCTCCATAAGCTCCTGTGCCGATATATCATCCATGATCTCGTCAGAATATTGCTGACTTTCATAAATGGAAACATCTTCCACCGGATACATTACCTGTTGTTTCCTGAATTTCTCCAGCGAAACGTTTACCACAATCCTCCTCATCCAGCCTTCAAAAGAACCCTCGTGCCTGAAACTTTTTATGCTCGAGAACACCTTAATAAAGCCTTCCTGCAAGTTATCTTCCGCCTCGGCATTGTCGCGCGAATAACGCAGGCATACTGCAAACATTTTGGATGCAAACATGCGGTACAGCTTTTCCTGGGCACGTATTTTGCCCGAGGCACACTCTGCGATTATATGTTTCAGGTCTTCCAAAGTTTATTGCAAATGTGCCGTAAAAGTAAGTAATATTGCCGACTTGTATCGTGTCTCTACTCCCTTTCATTTGCAAATTGGTTACACGGTTATTACTACTAAATCACCCCATAGATGGATTGAGAAACAAAAAGGTTGCGTAGCACTTTAAAAAAAAATAAGATTTTGGACGATTCCCGTTCATCTAAAAACCGGTGGCAGTGGAACTGCCAGCCTTACTGCTGTAATTCAGAAAAACAAACAACGAAATTCAGCAATAAGAATAGGCTGCCAGAGCCGTTTCTTACTAGCCATTTCCAAAAACTTACCATTGCCACGCAACCTTTTACAGTTTAAAAACATCTTGGAAATATATTCACTTATAGCAGAGAAATCTACATCCGGAATATGAAGAATGAACAGACTAAAACAAAGATTACTTCGTTTTATGTAAAAGTCAGAAAGCCATGAAACAACTCATTTTTATATTCTTTTTATTTATTGTTGCCCTAACAAGCTGCAACGACGATGACTCTCCCATGCGACTTACCGAGACCGGAACCGTAATGGATTACGCCGGAACCGGTGGATGTGGAATTGTAATTGAACTTGACAACGGAACAGTGATTCAGCCACTGTACTACCCCAAAGGCTTTATTTTTACGGAAGGACAGCGGGTACTGATAGAGTACAGCAAGCTAAGTAAAGTAGTAAATACCTGCGGAGAGGGGATTGCCTGCGAAATAAATTATGTGGAAGAATTATCCTGCGCTGCTTATGTAGATCTTTATTTTGAGAACTACGACAGCCTGGCACGCGATCCGGTGCACATGCACGATGCTTATGTTGACGGCGATTGCCTGTATTTTAAACTTTCGTATGGCGGGGGTTGCCAGGAACACACCATTACGCTGGCACGTCTTCACCCGATCAACAACAACGATGAAGTACCGGTATTTGAAATCAGGCACAACGCCAACGACGACCTGTGTGAAGCCTGGTTTACACGCGATTTCAGATTCGACATCAGCGATTTACGCAGCGAGGGCATTACTAAGTTTACCCTGGCCACCAAACTGATAAGCGGAGAAGTCTACAATAAAACATTTGAATTAAATTAGGAAGGGTATTCCTAAATTTGTTGCACAGTTAGTTCTACAAAGCTGCCTCGTTGGGGGCAGCTTTTTTTGAATATACGTCTATTGTCGCCATATCAAACCTAAACCTGGCATCGTTAGACCCGTTTAATGTTCGGCCCTTCTCCCGACCTCTCGGGATACTATGGCCGCTGCTGACTCCTCTGTTAAGAACGATAACTTTCATCTCATTAATCTACCCAATTTACAACTGCTTGTCTCGGATAGTTAGGGGCCTCGTTTTGTTTTTGTTTTGCAAACTCGTCCACATGCAACTGCCTTATATCCGGTTTCTGTCCGTCAGGCCAAGAATCTGCCGTCAACTTTCTTCAGGTTTCAGCTAACGATAGCCCCCTTGTCTTAAACCAACACTTCCCACTATCAAGGCATGCCCGGAACTTACACTCTGGCGTTATTGGCGTATTTTTTTTGAAAATCTTTCCTGCTATTGCTTATTCCTGGATAAGCGGGGTAATTACTTCGGCCCATTTCAGGTAGCCATTTGCGGTTAAATGAAGGCCGTCGTTGGTAAAATCCGGGTTTAAATAATCCGTTCCGGCCTCGGTAAAAGAATCAAAAAGATTTACAAAATGAACCTTGTTGGCGGCACACCACTCTTTTAGTTTTTTATTGATTTCCAAAACCTCAGGCGTTTTGCCAATATGCTTCGAAAATTTGCTGAACGCGGGATTTACCGGCAGAATACTTTGAACAAAAACCTGCGTTTGCGGCGATGCACTTTTTATTTCGGTGGCTATTTTGCAAATATTCATGTAAACCGTGTCGGCCGCAATATTGCGTGCTAAATCATTGATGCCGATCAGAAGAAATACTTTTGCCGGCTTCGAACGGGTGACCTCTTCCAAACGGTACAAAACACCCTCGGTAATATCGCCACTGATTCCGCGGTTTTTTACATTCGGATTCTGAAACAGCTCACTCCATTCACAGCCATCCGTGATACTGTTCCCCAGCATAACGATTTCATTGGGCGTATCGGGCAGGCTTTCAAATAGCGTATACCGCTGATTGTAGTAGGTTCCAAAATTATTGGTTTGTGCCGTCAGTTGAAAAACACTAAAAACGGTCACCAGCAAAGAAAAGAAGGTTTTATTCATCGTTTGATATTGTTTAAAAATTCGATTTAAAGTTAACCCTTCCCACCGATATTTTACAATAAAATATGCTGAATGTAGTATTCTCCTCAATCGTTTTCCTTGTTGGCAGTAGTTGGTTTAAGTGCCAGCAGCTGGAGCGACACTGCGGCAGCCACCGGAATGGCAAGCATGGCCATATCCCTGCCCAAATGGCCTGAATCAGTAGATTTCC
>JBKDZK010000387.1:0-2291 GCA_047971205.1 Draconibacterium sp. | reverse complement strand
GTACAGTTGCATTTTATCTCTCCATGTACACCGAAAGCTCAAATCCCTATTTTCCGAGGAAATAGTCAACCTCCCATTGTCATAGTTGAGTTTAAAGTCCTTTTTATCCATCGCCGGAGCTGCCACATCAATCTGGTATTCGTCCTTGTTTTCCTCTACATTTACTGCGAGCAGGATAGAATTTGTTCCTGCAAAATTCCGGGAATTCCAATCCATCAGGTTTCCTTCAAAAAACTTATCTAAGAACGAAGGAAGCGATGAATAGTCACTGTTGAATAATCTTGGTAGTGCCATAATTTATTCCTCCATCTTTTAATCAGACATTCAATTAATTTTTACGCCCCGATAAAAACAAAGCCGGTGCCAGACCGCTTTCCAATTTCCGACCTGTTTCTTCATTTTTCTGATTCACAACCGCTTATAAAAACAACTAAAACGCGAGCTTAAAAACAAACACTAACTAACTCTGAAAGAATGACAATTACCAACGAATTAAACAACGCGCAAAAATCAAAAATGAGCAGGTAATGTGTGGGAGCGTTTTAAAATTACAGAATAACCTTTTTAGAGTATGCTGTTGCTAAAATATTCGCACTAAAGGAACGGCCTTCGTTCGATCCGCTGATTGTACACATCGCGTCGTTCGACGACCTTGAACAGCTAACAAGCAGAACGGGTGAAAATGTATGGCGTCTGGCCAAGCATTTCTGGCCCGGCCCCTTAACCATTGTTCTGCCCAAAAGCGACAAAGTACCCGATATTGTAACGCCCGGACTGCCTACGGTTGGGGTCCGCATGCCCGACAACCCAACGGCGCTGGAACTAATCAGAAGTTCAGGTTTCACCGGGCTTGTTGAAAAGTCATTATTCCCCTAAAAAGCCTTTGTATATTTTAAACGAAGCGGGGAAATCCCTGCCCGAAGCATCAGGACTCATTTTACTCAGCGCCGCAAACAGTGCTTACACAGCCGGCAAAGTGATCTACACATCGCAAACCGGAAACAAGGTGGAAGTGGCCGCCAATTTGTTTGCTGCCCTGCATACCATGGAAGAAGATACCCATGTGAAAAACATTTTTATAGAACCGGTTGTTGAAAGGGGGTTAGGCGTGGCAATAATGGATCGCGTTAAGAAAGCCGCCTATCAATACAATAATCATACGAACTAAAAGCAAATGTGGACACATACCAAGGAATCGCAGGAAAAAATGACGCCCCGGGAAGCACTGGACTACTTAAAGGAAGGTAATCTTCGTTTTGTAAACAACCTGCAAACCGACAGAAACCTGCTCAAACAGGTCAACCTAACGTCAGAAGGCCAGTTTCCCTTTGCCACCATACTCAGTTGCATCGACTCCCGCACATCGGCCGAATTAATTTTCGACCAGGGGCTGGGCGATATTTTCAGCATCCGGATTGCCGGAAATGTGCTGAACACCGATATCCTGGGAAGTATGGAATATGCCTGCGGCCTGGCAAAATCGAAGATTATTGTTGTTTTGGGGCACACCAACTGCGGGGCGGTCATCAGTGCGTGCAATAACCTGGAGATTGGGCACCTCACTTCGCTGCTGAATAAAATAAAGCCCGCTGTTGAAAGCGAAAGCACGGTAACAGACAACCGCACCGGTAGCAACCCCGATTTTGTGAGTAAAGTAAGTACCGCCAACGTAAAACACACCATCCGCCAAATTCGCGCACAAAGCCCCATCATCAAAGACCTGGAAGAAAAAGGAGACATCATCATCACCGGTGGCCTCTACAGTGTCGAAACCGGCGTGGTTATTTTTTTTGACAATTAAGACTTTCGCGGCAATGCTTCAATGCTTGAATGCGAAAATGCTTTAATGCAAGAATAAGCTGCGAGCCTCTAGCTGCGAGTCATTGGAAATTGATCATTGAATATTGGAAATTTTGCCTTTTCAGTCCTTCAGTCCATCAATCCTTCAATCCCTGCGAACTGAGATTGATCACTCTGTCCTTCAATCTCATCAATCCGTCAGTCCTTTCAACAGCAATGCTTGAATGCGGAAATGCTTGAATACAAGAATTAGCTACGAGCTGTGAGTCATGAACTGCGAGTTATTGAAATTGAACATTGAGTATTGATTTTATGCAATTTACCTTCACCATTGCATCTTCCGGCTCGACCACACTAAGTGTAAACAGTACCGACAGGGCACACATATCAAGGGAGAAATTACAGAAATTTAAAAAGACAAGAAATAGAAGGGGAATCCGTTGGGATTCCTTTTTCGGTGAAAGTCTCCCTGTAAACGACAGCAGAAATTT
>JBKDZK010000386.1:0-6202 GCA_047971205.1 Draconibacterium sp. | reverse complement strand
AGGCCAGAATAGCATTTTCGTCGCCTTCATCCAGCAATTTCTCCACATCGCGCATATCGGTTTGTCCAGTTAAACCTTTCATACCGCTTTCCTTGTTCAGCAGGTTTGAAATCTCGTTTACCGAGTAACCTTTTTGTTCAGCCAAAAAGAAAATGATGGCCGGGTCGATATCTCCCGAACGGGTTCCCATAATCAACCCGCAAAGCGGCCCCATTCCCATGGTGGTATCTACGCAAACACCTCCGTTAACAGCTGCCATAGAAGCGCCGTTACCCAGGTGAATGGTAATGATTTTGGCATCTTTATTTCCCAGGTATTCTGCTGCTTTTTCCGAAACAAACTTGTGCGAAGTTCCATGGAAACCATATTTACGAATTCCCATTTCTTTGTAAAATTCAACCGGAATGGCATAACGGAATGCTTTTTCAGGAATGGTCTGATGAAAAGCCGTATCAAAAACACCTACCTGTTTGGCATTTGGGAAAACGGTTTCTGCCACTTCCACACCAATCAGGTTGGCCGGGTTGTGCAGCGGAGCCAGCGGGAACAGTTCTTTTACTTTTGCTTTTACCGCTTCGGTAATTTCAACAGTTTTTGTGAAAGCCTCTCCGCCGTGTACCAAACGGTGACCTACCGCCTGAATTTCTGACGGATCGCTGATTACTCCCACTTTTTCATCGGTAAGTAATTCGGCTACCCTTTTCAAACCTACCGTATGGTTGGGAATCGGGAACGTTTCCTTTAGTTCCTTCTTCTCACCGTTTACAAAAGTTTTGTATTTCACTACTCCTTCTTCCAGGCCAATTCTTTCAACCAGCCCGCTCGCCAACGGAAGTTCTGTATCCATATCAATCAGCTGATATTTAATGGATGAACTACCGGCATTAATTACTAAAATATTCATTTCTTATTTTGTTTACTCAATAAGGTTAAGGCGGAACTCGTCTTAGCCTAACATTTGCAATTTATTTTTACCCCTCTGTCATCCGTTACTTAACAGATGACATCTCCCCTGAATTTCAGGGGAGAATACAAGGAAACCTCGTGGCAAGCCACGAGGAATTATTTCATTAAATTCCTTCCTGAGCCTGAATAGCGGTAAGCACTACCGTATTAAAAATATCGTCTACTGTACAACCGCGGCTTAAATCGTTCACCGGTTTGTTCAAGCCCTGTAACATCGGGCCAATGGCCAGTGCACCGGTTTCGCGCTGAACGGCTTTGTAAGTGTTGTTCCCGGTATTCAAATCAGGGAATACCAACACATTTGCCTGTCCGGCCACTTCCGAATTCGGCATTTTACTGCTGCCTACGCTTGGGTCAACAGCGGCATCGTACTGGATCGGGCCTTCAATTTTAAGGTCGGGACGCAAGGCTTTGGCTTTTTCGGTAGCAGCGCGCACTTTGTCCACTTCGGCACCGGTTCCGGATGTTCCTGAAGAGTAAGAAAGCAAGGCCACTTTGGGATCGATACCAAATGCGATGGCCGACTCTGCCGATGAAACAGCAATCTCAGCCAACTGATCAGCAGTTGGATTCACGTTAACCGCACAGTCGCCCATTACCGAAACATGGTCGTCGAGACACATAAAGAAACAAGACGAAACGGTAGAAACTCCCGGACGGGTTTTTACAAACTGAAGCGCCGGAATAATGGTATGCGCCGTTGTGTGCGCTGCACCTGAAACCATACCGTCGGCATCTCCCTTGTACACCATCATGGTACCAAAGAACGACACGTCGAGCAGGGCATCGCGGGCCATATCTTCCGGAATATTTTTGTGTTTCCTCAGTTCGAAATAAGTCCGCCAGTAGTCTTCATACAATTCCGAAGTATTTGGATCAATGATCGTGATCTCTTCTTCGTTCAGCACCAAACCAAGCTGGTCGGCCTTAGCCAGAACTTCATCGCGTTTTCCCAAAAGCGTAATGTCCACCACATTTTGTTCAACCAAATGAACAGCCGCAGCAAGAATGCGCGGATCGGTTCCTTCGGGCAGAACAATGTGTTTTTTATTCGACTTTGCTTTCGAAACCAGGTTGTACTGGAACATGCGCGGAGTAACGATACTGCTTTTGAAATTGGCAAATTTGTTTAGCAGCGATTCGGTATCAATGTATTTATCAAAAGTGGCAACGCTGAGCTCGATTTTGCGTGTGTCTCCCGGACGAATTCCCGATCTGATATTCGCAATTTTGCTGGCCGCCACAAAAGTAACGTCGTCAACGAGGATGATCGGCACCGGGTTCGGCAGTCCGTCAATCAGCTTCATAATGGGCGGTTCGGGACGGAGTCCTCCGGTAAGTACGATTCCCGCAATCGACGGATAATTGGTCGATGCATTGGCCTGAAAAGCTCCCATTAAAATATCGGCACGGTCGCCGGGAGTAATGATCAGGCTGTTTTCCCGTACGCGATCCAGGTAGTTGCGCAACTGCATGGCACCCACATCAAAATGATCGGCCTGCTTGCTCAGCAGGTTCTCACCCAACAGAATCTCGCCGCCAATCTTATCATAAATCTCGTGAATGGTTGGGCTGCTCAAACGGGTTACTTCCGGGATAATCTCGATGGTTGTATCGGCCGGAACCACTTGTTTCAGTTCTTCCGCCACTTCCTCGCAATGTTCTTCCGGAACACGGTTCATAACAATAGCCTGCACCGGTACGTCCTTGTCGGCAAATGTTTTTACCACCAGGTCGAGGTTCGAAACAGCATCTTTTAAATCCTTGTTGTGAGCCGAACTGACAAGAATGGTCGGGATTGCCAGGTTTTTCGCAATTTCCGTGTTCAGGTCCACTTCAAAAGAAACGCCTTTTCCGGAAAAATCAGAGCCTTCTACCAGCACCACATCGTACTTGCTCTCCAACTCCTTGTACTGCTCGATGATCTTGTCGATCAAACGGCTTTCCTGCCCCATGTTCTTATATTTCACCACCTGCGACATGGTAAACCCGTAAGTTTCCTTGTAGTCGATGTTCAGGTTGAAATACGAGATCATTGTCTCAATGTGGTTATCCCTCACTCCAGTGGGATAGTCGCTGATGATCGGTCTGAAATAGCCAACCTTCCCCGAACGGGAAAGAAGCAAATTCATGATTCCCAGCGCCACCACCGATCGGCCTGAATGCTTTTCGGTGTTTGTTACATAAATACCTTTCTTAATCATCTAAATTTATTTTAGAGGAACCAATTCCACTTAAAAAAACGGTGCAAAAATAGTAAAGATATACTGTTGATATCCAGTAAAAAGTTTAAAAAGAATGAATATGAATAAATTTTAAAATGGGTCTGAAAATAAGGACAAAACAAGTATGATTTATATCACAAAAACGAACAAATGAACAAAATTACAGGCATGTTAAACCGGAGGGGAAAAGTAATCCCCAACCGGTAAAATTATCTTTCGGATAACAATCATGACTCAAGCCATTCATCAACAGAAATGAAAGTATTATCAGTTTCGAACTCTCCCTCTTCTCCCTCTCTAAAATAGAGAGGGACGATTGTGTCGAAGGCACAATCAGGGTGAGTTTGAATATTAGAACTGTACCTTATTGTTGATTTTTAAGAGTCTAAAAACTCCTGTTTTCTGTTCGCCCACTAACTAATAGACAAAGCTACTGCCTCCTAAAAATTCGCGAAGAAGCGAAGTAGGTGGAATTTCGTCGTCGTTGATCTGTTTGAAGTAAGATAGGAATTCGAGTAAACGCGACGATTCTTTGTACTCGCACTGGTTTTCGAGTACGGTTTTCAAAATGGGTTCGGCATACTTTTTCAATACTGCCAGTTCGTAAAGCGTTGCCGAGTTGAACATCACATCCGCGTTTTCCTGGTAAGGGAAAATATTCCGCTCCTCTCCTTTTCGCACCGAGGGCCAGCGTTTAATCGTTGCTGCAGCAGGATAGCCGCGGTATTTACTGTCGCGAATCAAACGACGGATCAGGCGGTTGTCGGCCGTTGAAATATGGGTGTGTTCATCCATCGAAATCTGGGTCAGCGCCGAAATGAAGATCTTAAACGTATTCTTTTCCTTCACCTGCGTCAGCAAGCCAGGATTCATCCCGTGAATTCCTTCCACGATCAAAATATCGCCGGGCCCCAGTCGCAGTTTCTTTCCGTTTTCGGCTCTGCGTCCGAGGTGGAAATCGAAAAGCGGTAAACGCACTTCTTTGCCTTCAAACAACTCGATCAGCTGCTGGTTAAAGAATGGGATATCGACCGCTTCCAGCGCTTCAAAATCGTATTCTCCGTTCTCGTCGCGCGGCGTGTGCTCGCGGTCTACAAAATAGTCGTCGAGCGAAATCTGGTGCGGACGCAAACCGTTTACCGCCAGTTGTACCCCCAGGCGTTTGCTGAATGTGGTTTTCCCTGAAGCTGAAGGACCGGCTACCAGCACCACTTTCACATCGCCATTGCGCGAGGAAATCATATTGGCGATCTCTGCTATTTTCTTTTCATGCAGTGCTTCCGAGATTTTGATCACATCGCCGCCTTTTCCGGCAAGTGTATGATCGTTCAGATTGCCGACGGTTGACACGTTAATGATTTCGGCCCAGTCTTTCTGTTCCTGAAAAATATCAAAAAGCTTTTCGTTGTAAAACACCTTCCGGAGTCGCTCGAAATGCTTGCGGTGCGGGACCTGTAGTAAAATCCCGTCGTAATATTTCACCAGCCCGAACCCGGAAATGTAACCGGTTGATGGAAGCAGATGCCCATAAAAATAGTTGGCCAGGTCTTTTAAAAAGTAAAGCTGCGTATAAAGCTGCCCCTGTTGCTCGAACAACTGTGCCTTTTCTTCCAACCCCTGTTTCATCAGCTGATCAACAGCTTCGGTGGTAACAATTCCTCTTTTCACAAAAGGCAGATCGGCTGCAATTATCGCCTCCATTTCCTGGCGGATGGCAAACAGATCCGACTCATTGATTTCGCGCTCCAGCCCCTGCAATTCGCAAAAGTAGCCATTCGAAATGCCGTTTTGTACCCGGAAATTTACGTGCGGGAAGACCTCCTTCACCGCTGCATACATCACAAAAATCAGGCTGCGGATATACAGTCGGGTACCATCCATGTGCGTAACATCGATAAACTCAACCTGTTTGGGTTTTACCACACAAAATGAAAGTTCGCGCACTTTGTTGTTCACAATGGCACCACACACCCGGTAATCCAGTTTTATGTTCAAATCGCGGCTGATTTCGAGCAACGATGTTCCCATCGGGTAAGAATGAAAAGCATTGGTATTTTTACAGAATATTTCTATTTCCTTCATAGCTGTCGGTTTTAGCAACCAAAAGTAACTAAAACTTATGACTTCGGACCCGGTACAGGAGAACTGAAATCGCGCGTTCAATCCCGGTCTTTCAAAACCGGGAGCTAAGCACCTTACCCTTACCACTTTTCTTCCCAATTAATAGCTTTTTGCTGTCTGTTTACACAAATTGATGCTACATTTACAGCTTTTAAGACTTACACCAATGAACCGAAAGAACCTGATAATCCTCCTTTCTCTGTATCTAACCTTTGGCGCGTGCCACAAAAAACACCGCATTCATTTGTACGACCTCCGATGCGAAAATCTGCACCATCCTGCTGCCATCGATAAAGACACTCCGCGTTTTAGCTGGAAGATAAAAAGCAACAAGAACGGTACGGAGCAAAAGGCTTTTCAGCTTCTGGTGGCAAGTGATGTTTCGCTGTTGCACGAAGGGAAAGCCGATCTATGGGATTCAAGGGAACATGAGTCATCATCCAGTGTTTTGGTGGCTTACCAGGGCAAAAAATTAAACCCGGGAAGCAGCGCAGTATGGAAAGTACGTGCCTGGGGCAATCACGGAAATGTTTCGGAGTGGAGCAAGCCGGCATCGTTTGGAATCGGACTGCTTTCTCCCGACGACTGGCAGGCCAGCTACATTGCCCTTAACACCGACGCCGGTTACCGCGAATGTCCTCAACTGTACAAATCATTTCATATAGATGAAACCGGCTCCAAATACCTGTTCCACGTAAATTCACTGGGTTACCACGAAGTGTATCTGAACGGGGAAAAAGTGGAAAAGGGAGTGCTCAGCCCGGCCGTTTCGCAATTCAATAAACGCTCACTGATCAATACTTACGATGTTTCGGACCTGGTAAAAAAAGGTGCAAACGATTTGTTGCTTTGGCTGGGCAGCGGCTGGTACACCACCGGACTTCCCGGAG
>JBKDZK010000385.1:0-4554 GCA_047971205.1 Draconibacterium sp. | reverse complement strand
GGGATCAATCGTAATCAGCGGGTAAGCAGGAGCTCTGAAGCTTTCTCCCTGCTCAACCTTTACTGGTGTTGCAGCGGGCTGACAACTTTGCAACAGCGTTCCGGTCAGCATAAAAACAATGTAATAGAAAAATATTCTGTTCATTTTAATTAAAAGATTTTTTGAAACGGATTCGCCCCTTCCGGTAGAGTTGGTTATGCTCATTGAAAGAATTAGTTGGCCGAATCGTCTCATCATTATTTATCAGATTTTGTTGGTCGTATTTTGGTTAAAAAAGCAAATCAGTTTTACTTTCCCGACTTATTCAGTCTCTGTTTCCCGGGCTAAATACAAGGCTTCATACAGCCAGGCATCTACCACGGAAATTTGTTGATATTAGGTTAAAATATTTAGCTCGCAGGAAAATGAACCCTTTGTTACCGGTTCCTCCCCGCCTTAAGCTTTCTCAAACTTACAATAATGTTTCCAAAATGCTTCGGAGCAATTATGCACGCAGGCAAACTTCCAACTACATTTCGGGAAAGTGTCCGGAGCCAGTCTCTCTACTTTTATGGCATACATTAAGAAAGACCGACTCCGGTTCTTCTATTCTATTTATCAAAACTTAAAACCACTTTCACCGGATAATGATCAGAAGGCGTTCGTGCCTCGTATTTCCTCAGCGAAACCTCCTGCGGAAAATTTCCTGATTTTTCCGACTTGCTGTCAGCAATTTCAGTTCTGTAAGTATCGGTTAAAACCCCGTAACGTTCCACTCCAAAACCGGGGCTGACAAACACATGGTCAATCCGGCTGCCGGTAAACATATCGGGTTTAAAGTTATTGAAGGTACCGTTTAAGGCATACCTCACTTTGGCAGCTTCATAGGCATCGTTCAGCAAGTCCGATCCTTCCAGCACCGCGTAGTTGGGGCTGTGCTGATCCACATTGAAATCACCTGTCAGAATCACCGGCTTGTTGTCGCACATTTCGGTGATCTTCTTCAAAACCAGTTTAGCGCTGTTTTTCCGGGCTTCCACTCCAATGTGGTCCATGTGCAGGTTGAAAAAGTAAAACTCAAACCCGTTTTCACGGTCTTTGAATTTTACCCAGGTACAAATCCGCGGCAAAGCTGCATCCCATCCTTTGTTGGGGCGGTCGGTAATTTCCGACAGCCAGAAATTTCCGGACTCCAGCGCTTCAAACTTGTCTTTCTGATAAAAAACCGGGGCATATTCGCCTTTGGTTTTACCGTCGTCGCGGCCAACACCCACATAGTCGTAGCCCGGAAGACCGTCAAGCATATCGAGTAACTGGTCGTGCAATACTTCCTGCGCTCCGAAAATCTCGAAATCGTTAAAGCGGATTAAGTCGCAAATTACCGGGCAACGCTGTTTCCAGCCGTTTCCTTTTACCGAGTCGGAAACATTGTGGTACCGGATGTTAAAAGACGCAACGGTCAGTTCTTCAGCCTTTACTTGCTGAACTCCGACCATAACAAGCACTAAAAGTGCCCACAAGATTTGTTTCATGTTGTTAAAATTATTATTTGAACGATTCTCCCTAAAGTTCGCAATAATTACTGACGATTACTCTTCGCTGGAAAAAGAATACGGAAAATCTTTTTCGTCCGCTCCCCTGTTTTTGTTCGGAACCGGACTCATTTTGAAATTGATTTTCGACCCCTTCATCAAATCTTCATACCTCAGGTAGTTTTTTGTGTAGTTTTTACCGTTCAGCTTCATTTCAGAAATGTAGAGGTTTTCTTTTGCGTTTTTATCCGCTTTAATGCTGACCTCTTTTCCGTTTTCCAATTCTATTTTTACCGATCTAAACAGTGGAGAACCCAATATGTACTCATCGCTTCCCGGGCAAACCGGGTAAAATCCAAGTGATGAGAAAACATACCATGCGGAGGTTTGTCCGTTATCTTCGTCGCCGCAATATCCGTCGGGAGTGGCTGTATACAACTTGTCCATGATTTCGCGGGCCCAGTACTGTCCTTTCCAGGGTTCACCGGCGTAATTATACAGGTAAACCATGTGTTGAATAGGCTGGTTTCCGTGAGCGTACTGCCCCATGTCCATTACCTGCATTTCACGCATTTCATGAATCATACCGCGGCTTTTCATACCTTCCGATCCCGGAATAATAAAAACAGAATCGAGCATGTTCACAAATTCCTTTTTCCCGCCCATCAGGTTCATCAATCCCTTCGGATCGTGAAACACCGACCACGAGTAATGCCAGCTGTTTCCTTCGGTAAAGTCGCGACTCCAGTCGGTGGGTTCGAACGAATCGGAAAAAGTTCCGTCGGCAGCCCTTCCTGCCATCAGTTTATTTTTCGGATTGTACAGATTTTTATAGTTCATGGCGCGCTGTGCATAAATCCCGATTTCACTTTCGGGTTTGTTCAGCGCTTTTCCCAGTTGGTAAATTGTCCAGTCGTTGTAGGCATACTCCAGCGTACGGGCTACGTTTTGATCAATGCCTGCATCGTTCGGCATGTAACCATACTGGTTGTATTGCTGGTAACCGGTTCTTCCGGTAGCCCTTACTTTCGGATGCACGCTGTTGGCACCGTGTTTCAAAGCTTCCCAAAGGGTTTCAATATCGTAGCCGCGCAAACCTTTCACATAAGCATCGGCCACCACCGAGGCTGAGTTGTTCCCCACCATAATGTCGCGGTGCCCCGGACTGGCCCATTCAGGAAGGAACCCGCTTTCCTTGTAGGCGTTCACCAGGCCGTCCTGCATTTTCTGGTTTTCAGAAGGGTACACCAAATTCAGGAAAGGAAACAGACTACGGAAAGTATCCCAGAAACCGGTATCGGTAAACATGTGACCCGGCAACACTTTTCCGTTATACGGACTGTAATGCATTACGTTTCCGCTGGCATCGATCTCCGAAAGGTTCCGTGGAAACAACACCGTGCGGTACAGGTTGGAATAAAAAGTACGCAGGTTATCGATGTTATCGTCTTCCACTTTAATTTTCCCCAACACCTCGTTCCAACGGGCTTTTCCTTTAGCGGCAATTTCATCCAGACCATCATTGCCCAGCTCTTTCAAATTCAGCATGGCCTGCTCTTCGCTGATAAAAGAAGAGGCAACCCGTGCGTTTACCTGCTCGTTGTTTGAAGTCTCAAAACCAATAATGGCACCTGCGTGGTTTCCTTCAAACTCCTTTTCGCCTTTGGAAATTTCACCGTCTTTTACGGCAGCATAGTAGGTAAAAGGTTTGTCGAAAACAATAACAAAATAGTTCCTGAAATTATCGGGCACACCGCCACTATTCCGGGTTGTGTAGCCAACAATTTTATTTTCTTCGGGAATGATCTTCACGTACGAACCGCGGTCGAAAGCATCGGCCACTACAAAAGAGTTTTTGCTGTCGGGAAATGTAAAACGAAACATGGCAGCCCGTTCGGTGGGTGCAATTTCGGTTGTTACATCCACATCGGCCAGGTAAACACTGTAGTAGTATGGTTTCGCAACCTCTGCCTTGTGCGAAAACCAGCTGGCACGCTCGTCTTCGTTAAAAACAGCTTCGCCGGTAAGCGGCATAATCGAAAACTGACCTTAGTCGTTCATCCACGGGCTGGGCTGATGTGTTTGCTTGAATCCCCTGATCTTATCGTCGGTGTATTTATACATCCACCCGTCGCCCATTTTCCCGGTCTGAGGCGACCAGAAATTCATTCCCCAGGGCAAAGCTGTTGCCGGATATGTGTTTCCGGTTGAAAGTTCGTATTTAGAATTAGTTCCCACCAGCGTACTCACATAGCTAACAGGATCAAACGTTTGTGCGCTTAGTTTCAGCAAAAAACTAAAAAAAAGCAATGCACCTAAAAATCCAATTTTTTTAACCATCCTTCTTTCCTCTATTTATTTTGATAATTTGTATTGATTCTCTGTACAAACAGCAGGTTTACCAACTCAGTTTTACCTGTACTCCGTCCGGATTGTTTTCAAAACGCAGGAAGCAGGTTTTGCTTTCCCCGTCCCATGACATGTCGGCCTCCATCGGATTCCCGGCTGCATCGGTCACTTCTGTCTTTTTCACTTCTTTGGGCAAAAGCACCCGCATTACATTCGTCGTATTCAAAGGGCTTTTTGCCACAAAAGAATATTCGTTTCGCAATCTGTTTTCGTCGTAAACCCTGGCGGCAGTAGCCAAAACCTGTGGCGTTTCCGGATTTTCAACATTCCCGATATTGAACAGGAAAGCCTGTTCGCCCGGGTTTACCAGTTTCTCGTCCAACACCGGAATTTCGGGATTAAACAAATCAATCAGCTTTCCTTTAATTGAATACGGAGTTTTGTCCGGGTTTTCATCCACTACTGCAACCAGTTCGTAAGGCCCCCTCGTAAGCGCAAACGAATTTTTAAATACAAGTTCGCTGCCCGTTTCCGCCTGATACAATGCGTTTACAGTGTTTACAAATACCTTGTCGTTGTTTTCCGACAGCACAAATTCTTTGGGATCGTTGCGGAGAATGCACACTTTTCCTTTGCCGTATTCAAATTCGCCGGCCTTAAAAGGTGCTTTCAAACCCATTTTCAGAAACAAATC
>JBKDZK010000384.1:0-13273 GCA_047971205.1 Draconibacterium sp. | reverse complement strand
TTTATTACTGTTCAAAATTAATGAAACCGCCCAGTACGTGAAGCGTACGCTGGGTGGTGTGAGAGGACGAAACGACCGAAAATAATTTAATTATTATTCTCGCTCGTTTCTCCTACTCGATTTAAATCCGTAACCAATTACTTGACATACTTAGCTGTAAACTTATTTCATACTTTATATGTAAGTGTTATATTTACGCTTAAGTTGACAGGCTACCGATATTGATGAATAAAACTGAACTGTCATAAATGCTCACTACCTTCTGATTTCTGTTATTTTAGGAAGCTAAACGGAAACGTTTTTTCAGAGCGGTTGTGGAAGGCAACGGACAGGAAATAAAAAGGAGTTGATATGCTTGAAAAGTTAAAAGAAGAAGTATTCCAGGCCAGTATCGACCTGGTAAAACACGGACTGGTGATTTTTACCTGGGGAAATGCAAGCGGAATCAGCCGTGAAAACGGGTTGGTCGTAATCAAACCGAGTGGCATATCCTACAAAAAAATGAAACCAAAAGATATGGTCGTTCTGAACTTGTATGGCCAGGTGATGGAGGGAAAGCTCAAACCATCAAGCGATGCTCCGACGCACCTGGTGCTTTATCGTCAGTTTCAAAATATTGGAGGGGTAGTGCACACGCATTCCGAATGGGCTACCAGCTGGGCACAGGCCGGGAAAGGCATTCCGGCGATTGGAACAACACATGCCGATTATTTTTACGGGGAAATTCCCTGCACACGCAAAATGAGAAAAGAAGAAATTGAAAAAGAATATGAATTGGAAACCGGAAAAGTGATTGTTGAACGCTTTAACGGGCTTAATCCGGACTCCATTCCAGGAGTGTTGGTAAATAACCACGGGCCTTTCTCCTGGGGGACCGATGTGCACAACGCTGTTCATAATGCGGTGGTAATGGAAGAGGTAGCTAAAATGGCTTTTCGTAGTTTTATTCTTAACCCCGAAACTACCATGGATCAGGTATTGCTCGATAAACATTTTCTTCGCAAACACGGAAAAGGTGCTTATTACGGACAATAACTGAGACTTCGTTTAAGACACAAAAAATCAATAATAAAATCAAATTAAAACTCAATGGCAAAATACACTATTGGACTGGATTATGGCTCTGACTCGGTGCGATCGCTGATCGTAGATGTTGAAACGGGAGAAGAAGTGGCAAGTGTTGTTTTTAATTATCCGCGCTGGCAAAAGCAGGAATACTGTAATGCACATGATAACCGCTTCCGTCAGCATCCGAAAGATTACCTGGAAGGATTGGAATATACAATTGTAGAAGCGCTGAAACAGGCACCCCAGGGAGTTGCCGAAAACATTGTGGGTATTTCGGTTGACACAACCGGATCTACCCCGGTGGCAGTGGATGAAAAAGGTACTCCTCTTTCTTTAACTCCGGGTTTTGAAGAGAATCCGAATGCCATGTTTGTGCTTTGGAAAGACCACACAGCTGTAAACGAAGCCGATGAAATCAATAAACTGGCAAAAGAATGGGAAGTAGATTTTACCAAATACGAAGGTGGAATCTATTCTTCCGAATGGTTTTGGGCCAAATTGCTGCACGTAATCCGCGAAGATGTCGGTGTTTACCGCGCAGCTTATTCGTGGGTGGAGCATTGCGACTGGATTCCGGCTTTGTTAACCGGTAATACCCATCCCAAAACATTGAAACGCAGTCGTTGTGCTGCAGGGCACAAAGCCATGTGGCACGAGGCTTTTGGTGGACTTCCATCGGAAGAGTTTTTGGTGGCACTCGACCCGATGCTGGCCGGTTTGCGAGATCGCCTGTACAAGGAAACATTTACTTGCGATGTATCAGCGGGCACACTTACCAAAGAATGGGCTGAAAAGCTTGGACTGTCAACCGATGTAGTAGTCGGTGTTGGAGCTTTTGATGCACATCTGGGTGCTGTTGGTGCTGAGATTGAGCCTTACTTTGTTTCGAAGGTGATGGGAACTTCCACCTGTGATATGTTGATTACGCCCATGGAAGAAGTAGGCAGCAAGGTCGTGGCCGGAATCTGCGGTCAGGTGGATGGATCGATTGTTCCCGGAATGCTGGGATTGGAAGCCGGACAGTCGGCGTTTGGCGATATTTATGCCTGGTTTAAGCGTGTGCTGGAGTGGCCGCTGAAGAATATTCTGGCTGAAACTTCGCTGGTGGATGAAGCAACCAAACAAAAACTGCTCGAAGAGACTTCAGAAAAGATCATTGCCAAATTAAGCGAGGAAGCGGCAAAAGTTCCGATTGGTGAAAGTGGGGTAGTGGCGCTGGATTGGATGAATGGCCGTCGAACACCGGATGCCAATCAGGCGCTGAAAGGAGCGATTGCCGGATTAAATCTAGGCTCGGATGCACCCCGCATTTTTAGGGCGCTTGTGGAGGCGACTGCTTTTGGTTCAAAAGCCATCAACGATCGCTTTATTTCGGAAGGAGTGCGTATTGATGGTGTGATTGCGTTGGGTGGCGTGGCTAAAAAATCGCCGCTGGTAATGCAAATTGTCGCCGATGTGCTAAACATGCCAATTAAAGTGGCTCGTTCGGAACAGGCTTGTGCATTGGGATCGGCGATGGCTGCCGCAGTTGTTGCAGGTGTTTATGCGAGTACGGCCGAAGCCCAGCAAAAAATGGGAGGTGGAATTGAAACAGAATATCACCCTATTCCGGAAAATGTGGAGAAATACAAGGTGCTGTACGAAAAGTACAGGAAATTCGGAAAGTTTATAGAGTTCGATTTTACAACATAAAAGAAGGGCTTGTCCAAAAAGTAAATGTCACGCAAAGCGCGCTAAGATTCACTCAAAAGCACACAAAGAGAGAAGATGATTATGAGCAATCTGCGACCTTTGCGCTTCTTTAGTCTCTTTGCGTGAACCTGATTTCACTGACTTTTTGGACAGCCCCTTCTCTATTTATTCAAAATTCAGCAATTGATGTTTGGTGGTCGACAAGCTGAAAACGTCCGTTGTTATTGAGGACGGTTGAAATATTTTCAACATAAAGATTCAGGTAAATACTTCGCGCACCTTCGCATTCGGGGTAAACATACACCTGAATCCGGTTGTATTTTTCCCAATTGACGCCTCCCACATCAAAGCTGGCCAGCGAAGTTCCAAAGCCAAGTCCTCAGCCTAAAAATTGTGGGTAAGTGGTGGGCGCAGCCAGGTGCATGCTATGCGTGCCGCTGATAAACCGGTCATCGGTAATGGTCATGTTGCCAATTCCTTTGTGCGACCAGCCATCCAGGTTCTCCATGTCGCAAAGCATATCGGATTGAAGCACTTTTTTGGTCAGGCCAAACGATTCGTATGATTTACTGTAATCCAAAGGTAGCGGGCGATGAACGTAGCCTGTTTTGATTATATCCTCCTTGAGTTGTTGGTCAACCTGGGCGTGAATAAACGAGGAAGGGAACAGGATCAGAAACACAACGATGGTGGAAATAAGCTTGTTCATGGTTTAGATGATTTAATTATGATGAAACTAAATTTACGAATAAGCGGAAGTTTTGTTTATGTTTAAGATCATCATTTTGAGAAAATTAAGCAGAGTGGTAAATGATAGCCTGCCGGGAAATATTATCCCGGATTGGAGAAGTTCATCCGAATTTCTGTGGCTTTAATTCTAAAGAAGATGGACCTATGTCGCAGGAGGAAATGATTCTGCTTTCAGTTTTGGCGTTAATTTGAGAAGGATAGATACTGCAAAGCTTACCCGATCAGCTTACTATATTGCTCCTGAAGTTTATTTCCATATGCTTTTAACGAATAGTTGTTTTGGATGATTGTTTTGTTTTTGTTCGTCACTGAGTCCGCAACTTTTTTAAACAGGGTACTGAGGATGGGATTTTGTTCGAACACCTGTTGCTTGGATAATCTTCCGGATTTCAGGTCAGAAATAATCTCCATCTGCATTTTCATGTTCAGGTCTTTGAAATCTACTTTGATACCTGGAATATTCAGTTTGTAGTACAATGCTGGAAATTCAAAACTATCTTCTTTAAAATCCCGGGTTATGTAGTCGATATCGCGGCCAACAACCGGAGTGTCGAGCAGCCAGGGCTCAAGGTACACCATTCCGAAACTTTCGCGGTAACTGGTGGAAATGCAAAAATCACTTCCGGCCAGCAGGGTTTCAAAATCCGTTTTCATTCCGGCTTCAAAAATCACATCGATTTCATGATTGGCACAAAACCTTACCCACTGTTTGTACATTTCAATTTCTACCACATTTTGCGGAGCTTGTGTTACTGCAAAGCTGGCAATGTGGTCGAATAAAATGGAAAGCAAAATAAGCTCGCCAATATTTTTTCGCTGAATAACTTTTACCGGATAAGTTACCAGCAGCTTGTTTTCATCCAGTTTCAACGTTTGGCAGATGGCGCTTTTGGCTTCTGCTTTATTCAGATTCTCAGGCGATGTTTTTACATTCACCGGATTGGGGAGCCAAACGATTCTTTCCTGGTCCACTCCATACGAAACCAAACGTTCAAGATCAGCCGAATTGACAACTCCAAACTGGTAATTGGGCAACTTCGGGTACAGCACTTCATTTACATCCTGCAGAAAAATGTTGGTCAGGATTTCCTTCATAAAAGTAAGGTTGGAAGGACGATCTTCCGCAAAATCGTGCACATGGTTAAAAACTTTCACACCTTCTTTGGCCAGCAGGTAAACGGCATAGGTTACAATCGGGTTTTTTCCCAGGTTCAGATTATGAAAATGCAAAACGGTGCCGGGCTTGATGTGTTCTTTTATTTTTTGATGAACCAGGTGAAGCATTTGCATGGCTTCTTGATCCGAATACTTTTTCTTTTCGAGATCAGCCAATTCCTTGATGATGATAAGCTCTGCACCTTTTGAAGTAAACGTTTCAGGATCGGGGAATGCTCCAGTTATTATTTTTACCGGAGTTCCCTTAAGTGCCTCTGTTTGAGATTCGATGATTCTGGTAACTCGGCCCTGATTAAGGTGGCTGTGTGCAACGATTATCTGCATGCTGTTTGTTTGAAGTTAAAATTATGAATTCGTAGCTAAAGTTAAAGAAACAATTTATTTTTATTCCGGATTTAACTAAAACCTACTTTCAATGAAAAAGCTAATCCTAATTGCGTTTTTATTTTCATCATTTTTTGTTTCGTTGCAGGAACTTCCTTGCAGGCTGGAAGAATTAACCGCGCCGGATTTCATAAAAGCAGTGGAAAAAAGCTCCAAAACGTGTATCATTCCGATAGGCGTGATGGAAAAGCACGGACCGCATTTGCCTTTGGGAACAATGCTTTTCTGAACTTTTTCGGAATGGCTCAACTATCTGAACCACGCAATTATTCGCTTTACTGGTTTCGTCCCGAGTCGAATCGTGAAGTAGAAAAGAAGGCGGCAGATTTAACGCAACATGATCCTTTTGACTCGCATGTCGGAAATGGAGAAACATCTTAAATGGCGGCGGCACAACCTCAGCTCGCCCATGTCGGCAGGGCAGGGCAGCAGTCGGGTGCGAATCTCGAACGGATGAAACACTATCTATTTCTGTTTTTGCGTTCTCTGTGTGAAAATGTCTTTTGAAACATCTTCTGTCTCTTCTATTTTAAGCGTCAGATAACATTTACCTTTTACGGTGAAGAGAATTTGTTATTTTTACACATGAAGGAGATTGATAGATGGCAGATTATTCAATACTATATTCCTATTTCGAACACATCAACCGAAAACCTCTGATGGAGGAGGAACGGGAGGAGATCACCCGCTTTTTCAGAAAAAGTACTTTTCGGAAAAAAACGATGATCATGAAAGCAGGGGAGGCCAATACTCTGCATTATTACATCGAAAAGGGCTTGCTGCGTATGTACATTATTGATCAGAGCGGGAAGGAATTCAACATTCTTTTTGCCCGCGAACGTCAGTGGATTGGAGACCTGGGAACGCCTGCCGAAACGCCCTATTTTATTGAAACGCTGGAGAACAGCACGGTTTATTCCATTTCCGAAGACAATTTCCATATTCTGTACAAAAGGTATATCAGCCTTGCCAATTATATCCGGAAATCCTATGTTTTCCTGCAAAAGCGATTTGTTTCCATTTTATCAAAAACGGCGGAGGAGAATTACGAAGAGCTGGTGAACGAACATCCCGAGCTGATTCAGCGTCTTCCGCAGTACCAAATTTCATCTTACCTGGGAGTAACACCTGTTTTTTTGAGTAAAATACTCGCCAAACGATCGAAAAAGACTAAAAAGTATTTTTCTTAAACTAGTTTATTTTTTTTCGCATTCATGGGTAGTATGTTTGCAGTTAAATTTTAAACTAAAATTTAAGAAAAATGAAAAAAATTGTGGGACTTTTAGGAATAGCATTATTAAGTATTTCAGTAGCGGTAGCCGGACAAAAAGACGCCGCACAATCGACTTTGAAAGTTGATACAAAAGCCAGTAAAGTTTATTGGAACGCAAAAAAAGTGACAGGTGAGCATTCAGGAGTTCTTTCGGTTGCTGACGGAACTGTTTATGTGCAGGATGAGAAAATTACAGGAGCATCCATTAACCTGGATATGAACACGATTGACTGTACTGATTTGGAAGGTGAATGGAAAGATAAATTAATCGGCCACCTGAAATCAGATGACTTCTTTTCGGTAGAGAAACACCCGAAAGCAACATTTGCTATTAAATCGGTAACGAAAGACGGAGCTCAGCACAAAGTAGTGGGAGACTTGACAATCAAAGGTATTAAACACGAGATTTCGTTTCCGGCTGAAGTAAAAGTGGAAGGAGATAAACTTACCGCCAACGGAACTGCTACAGTTGATCGTACCAAATACGACATTCGTTACGGTTCAGGTAAATTCTTCGAAGGTTTGGGCGATAAAATGATCTACGATACTTTCGACATTCGTTTCG
Organism: Draconibacterium sp.; assembly: GCA_047971205.1. Taxonomy (GTDB): domain Bacteria; phylum Bacteroidota; class Bacteroidia; order Bacteroidales; family Prolixibacteraceae; genus Draconibacterium. The sequence continues at coordinate 6,365 of JBKDZK010000384.1, read as the reverse complement.
AACTGGTAGCTTCTTCTTCAGCAGAACTTTCTATGCAGTAATAACAATCAACAATGTTCAGAATAGGTGAATGCTGACAATGTTCCCCATTTAAAATAGATTAGAAAATGGTTCCTTACCGGTAAGTGGTGATCGCAAATGCAGCGATCGCCGAAACCGGCCGAGGAAAAGCAAAAGGGAACGACTTTTATTTCGGAGAAGGATTGTTACAGAAAAGCCATAAAAATACAGATCATGAAAACAATGTTGCACAAGGCAGAAACAAGGGGAAGCGCCAATCATGGTTGGTTGGATACGCACCATACGTTTAGTTTTGCCAATTATTACGATCCGGAACGTGTTCACTTTGGCGCATTGAGAGTTTTAAACGATGATTCGATAGCTGGTGGTGGTGGTTTTGGCATGCACCCGCATGATAACATGGAAATTATCACCATTCCGCTCGAAGGCGATTTGCGCCATCGTGACAATATGGGAAACGAAGAGGTAATTCGAGAAGGCGATGTACAGGTAATGAGTGCCGGAACAGGTGTTTTTCACAGCGAATTCAACCACAGCCAGGAGAAAAAAGTAGAACTCCTGCAAATATGGGTTTTCCCCAATAAGAAAAACGTTCAGCCGCGTTACGATCAGATTTCGGTTCGTGACATATTCAAATACAACGAATTTTACCAGGTTCTTTCTCCCGATTCTGAAGACCCGGGAGTTTGGATACACCAGGATGCCTGGTTTAGCCTTGGCTCTTTTGACAAAGGTAAAACCGTTTCTTATCGTTTGAATAAAAACGGAAACGGAGTTTATGCTTTTGTAATTGAAGGAGACGTGACCATCAACGGGCAGGCTCTTAACCGGAGAGACGGACTTGGAATGTGGGAGGTAAGCGAACTTGAATTAGTGGCTGACACCGATACACGGGTTTTGTTAATGGAGGTACCTATGCTAAATTAGAGGTACTTTGAGTGAAACCCGGAGTATCCGGGAATTATAAGAAATCAAATTTCAATGAAGATACAAAGTGGTTGTATTCAAAAAGAAAGCCGGCTTAAACCGGCTTTCTTTTTTTTATGTTGCGATGTCTTTTAACAATCACTTCCTTTTCCTTCAGCTTGCTGTTTGAACCAGCTTAGCGGGTGAGAAGTCGGGCGCTCGATTGGCATACCGTAAATGCGGTCGTTAACCAACGAAGCCAAAACGCCAAGTGCACGTGATACACCAAACATTACCGTATAGAATGTATATTCCTTAATACCATAATGATACAGCAACGAACCACTGTAAGCATCTACATTGGGCCATGGATTTTTGATTTTTCCAACAGAACCCAAAATTGGTGGAACCACACGGTACAACTGGTTGACCAGGTTTACCAACGGATCGTTTTTGATGTACTTATTGGCAAATTCTTCCTGGGCAGTAAAACGCGGGTCTGTTTTACGCAATACAGCGTGTCCGTATCCCGGAATTACACGGCCTTCTTCCAGCGTTCTTTTGCAATAATCAGAAACCTGCTCATCGGTTGGAGCATCGGTACCCAAAGCTTCGATCATTTCAAAAATCCAGAAAATCACATCCTGATTGGCAAAACCATGCAAGGGGCCGGCCAATCCGGTCATCGCAGCTGCATAGGCATAATACGGGTTGCTCAGTGCAGAACCTACCAGGTGTGCGGTATGTGCTGATACGTTTCCTCCTTCGTGATCAGCATGAATGATCATATACAAACGGAACAAGCGGCGGATATCTTCGGAGTTGAATCCCATCATATGCGCCAGGTTACCTGCCCAGTCGAGACGAGGGTTGGGTTCAATATGATCGCTGTTGTGGAACTGGCGGCGGTAAATGTAGGCTGCAATGCGCGGAAGACGTGCAATCAGGTTCATAACGTCTTCGTAAGTAGCATCCCAGTAAAATTTTTTGTTTACACCGGCCCTGTATGCTTTCTGGAAAATAGATTCCGTAGCCATCGATAAAATGGCGGCGCTGAACTGGGTCATCGGTTTTGATGTTTTGGGCAGCGCATCAATCACGTCGAAAACGTGTTGTGGTACGTGTGCCCGGGTTGCCCAGTCAATCGAAAGGTTGAGGGCATCTTCCTGCGAAGGAATTTCGCCAATCAACATCAGGTAAAACAAACCTTCGGGCAGTGGTTCGCCTTCCGGATTCATTTTGGGCAGTTTTTGCTGTAATTCAGGAATAGAGTATCCTTTGAAACGGATCCCTTCTTCCGGGTCGAGTTTCGATGTGTCGGTTACCAACAGAGGTATTCCTTTCATCCCTGTCAATACCTGGCCAAGCGTAACCTGGCCGAGCACCACATCGGCATGTTCTTTTTTCAAGCGTTGGAACTCGGCTGAGCACTTACTTGCTTTCTGATAAAATCTGTACTTAATGTATTCCATCTGTTTATAGTATTTGTTTGATTATTATTGATCAATGCATGTTTTTAATGATTTCATCCGCAAACTCGGAGGTGGTTAGCAGCGTAGCTCCTTCCATCTGAGAATGCAGGTCGGATGTTACCTTTCGTTTGGCAAACACGTGCTCCATGGCATCGTAAACATGTTCGGCAGCTTCGTCCCAGCCAAGGTATTCCAACATCATCACTCCCGAAAGGATCAGTGAGCCGGGGTTGGCTTTTCCTGTACCTGCGATATTCGGAGCGGTTCCGTGTGTGGCTTCAAAAATGGCATAACCACTGTGGTAGTTGATGTTTGCACCGGGAGAAATTCCGATTCCGCCTACCATTGCAGCCAACTGATCGGAAATATAATCTCCGTTCAGGTTCATGGTGGCAATTACCGAGTGATCCCACGGGTGCAGCAACGATTCCTGTAAGAAAGCGTCGGTGATGCAATCTTTTACGATCACTTTTTCGTCTTTTTTTGCTTCATCCAGCGCCTTGTCGGCATCCAGCTGACCTTTTTCTTCCCTGATCTTTTCATACTGACGCCAGGTAAAAGTCTGCAATTTGAATTCCGTTTCGGCTAAGTCGTAACTCCAGTTCTTGAACGCTCCTTCGGTAAACTTCATGATGTTTCCTTTGTGAACGATCGTCACCGAAGGCAGTTTTCGCTGAATGGCGTATTCGATGGCAGCTTTGGTCAGTCGCACTGAACCGTCTTTTGAAATCGGTTTTACTCCGAAAGAAGAACTCTCGGGAAAACGGATTTTGTCCACACCCATTTCGTTGATCAGGAAATCACGAAACTTCTTATTCTTTTCGTCGCCTACCTGATATTCGATGCCGGCATAAATATCCTCGGTGTTTTCACGGAAAATATGCATGTCAACCATCGAAGGATAACGAATGGGAGAAGGCACGCCTTTGAACCAACGCACGGGGCGCAGACAAACGTACAAATCCAGTGTTTGGCGGAGGGCAACGTTCAGCGAACGGATCCCTTCTCCAACCGGAGTCTGAAGCGGTCCTTTAATCCCAACCAGGTGTTCCTTAAAAGCATCCAGTGTTTCCTGCGGAAGATAATTTCCGGTTTCCTTGTAGGCTTTTTCTCCGGCCAGCACCTCTTTCCAAATCAGTCGTTTTTCGTCGCCATAGGCTTTGGCAACCGCTGCATCCAGCACCCGTTGTGAGGGGCCTGTGATGTCTTTGCCAATGCCGTCTCCTTCAATAAACGGAATCACCGGCTGGTCAGGCACAAAAAGCTTCCCGTTGATTATTTTGGTTTTATTTATCATTTCATTTCATTTCTTTTAAATTACTTTTTCACGCAGATTACACAGAAAAACGCAGATTTATATATTGTTAGCTATTCGTTGTATCGATCCTGAGATATTTTCGGTGTTGAAATTAACCAATATACCTAATTTTTTGTCGGCTAATTTCAGGTACGAAACTGTTTGTTTAAAGTACAGTTTATTCATCGTTTCAACCGATTTTATTTCAATTATTACTTTGTTCTCAACAAAATATCAATACGATATCCTTTTTCCAGGTTTTTACCTTTATAGTTTACCGGTAATTCAACCTGATTATCTACATTATAACCCATTTCCCGGAGTTCATAGAGTAAAGCTGCCTCATAAACCGACTCCAATAGACCTGGCCCAAGTGTATTGTAAACTTCAAATATTGCTCCTCTGATGTCGTAAGATATTTGATTTTCACTAATTTCCATAACTAATTTATACTTAAGCCTGGTGATACTCCGGTTCTTGTCTGCGTATATCAGCGAAATCCGCGTGCATATCCACTTAATTCAATTTAGCCTGGAGATTTTCATCCAGCGCTTCCAGGAATTGTTCGGTAGTCAGGTAATGTTCCGACTTTAAATCGGCGCCGTGAACAATGAACGCCAGGTCTTTGGTCATTTTTCCTGACTCCACGGTTTCAATACAAACTTCTTCCAAAGTATTGGCAAAATCGATTAATGGCTGGTTGTCATCCAGTTTGCCGCGGAAAGCAAGTCCACGCGTCCATGCAAAAATCGATGCGATTGGGTTGGTGGAAGTTGGTTTGCCCTGCTGGTGCTGACGGTAGTGGCGTGTAACCGTTCCGTGAGCGGCTTCGGCTTCCATGGTTTTTCCATCCGGAGTAATCAATACGGATGTCATCAGTCCAAGTGAGCCAAATCCCTGGGCAACGGTGTCGCTTTGTACGTCGCCGTCGTAGTTTTTACAGGCCCAAACAAAGCCTCCGTCCCATTTCAACGCAGCTGCTACCATATCGTCGATCAAACGATGTTCGTAAGTAATTCCGGCCGCGGCAAATTTGTCTTTGAATTCCTCTTCGTAGATTTTCTGAAAAATATCTTTAAAACGACCATCGTATTTTTTTAGGATGGTGTTTTTTGTTGACATATATAAAGGCCAGCCTTTATCCAGTGCCTGATTCATACACGAACGGGCAAATCCGGTAATCGAATCATCGGTGTTGTACATGGCCATGGCCACTCCGTCGCCTTCAAAATCATATACTTCATGCGAAATCGTTTCGCCTCCGTCTTCCGGTGTGAAAGTGATGGTCAGTTTGCCTCTTCCTTTTGTTACGAAATCGGTTGCTTTGTACTGGTCGCCAAACGCGTGACGTCCGATGCAAATAGGTTGTTTCCATCCCGGAACCAGGCGCGGAATATTCGAGATCATAATCGGTTCACGAAACACGGTTCCTCCCAAAATGTTACGAATGGTGCCATTGGGCGATTTCCACATGTGTTTCAACCCGAATTCGTCCACACGGGCTTCATCGGGTGTAATAGTGGCACATTTTACGCCTACTCCGTATTTTCTGATGGCATTGGCAGCATCCACCGTAATTTGGTCGTCGGTAGCGTCGCGACTTTCAACTCCCAGATCGTAATACTTTAAGTCGATGTCGAGATAGGGAAGAATTAGTTTTTGTTTGATGAAATCCCAAATAACCCTGGTCATTTCATCTCCGTCGAGCTCTACTACCGGGTTGTGAACCTTGATCTTTTGCATGTTTCTTTTGAATTTACTGGTTATTTAATTTTTGAACTTCTCGCAGAGTCGCAAAGACGCAAAGAGTAAAATTTCGCGGCTTAGTGAGTTCGCGAGAAATTTTTATGCGTTCTGTTGTTTTATCAGGTTAAGTGCTGATCCTGCCTTGAACCATTCAATTTGTTGCTGATTGTAGGTGTGATTCAATTGAATGCTGTCTTTTGAACCATTGGCATGAACCACTTCAAGTGTCAACTGCTTACCGGGCGCAAAATCAACCAAATCAACAAAGTTGAAGGTATCGTCTTCCTGAATCAGATCGTAATCGTTCTCATTGGCGAAAGTCAATCCGAGCATTCCCTGCTTTTTAAGGTTGGTTTCGTGAATACGAGCGAAAGACTTCACAATTACTGCTCGAACGCCCAGATGACGTGGTTCCATCGCGGCGTGTTCGCGCGAAGATCCTTCACCATAGTTCTGGTCGCCAATCACAACGGTTGGAATACCCGCAGCTTTGTACTGACGCTGAACTTTCGGAACTTCTTCGTACGCACCGGTCAGCTGGTTTTTTACCTTGTTGGTTTCCTGGTTGAATGCATTTACAGCACCAATCAGCATATTGTTCGAAATGTTATCAAGGTGTCCGCGATAACGCAACCATGGTCCTGCCATTGAAATATGGTCGGTTGTACATTTTCCGAATGCTTTGATCAGTAATTTGGCTCCAGTAATGTTGTTGCCGTCCCATGCTTCGAATGGTGACAGTAACTGAAGACGATTTGAATCGGGAGCTACATTTACAACCACGTGTGAACCATCTTCTGCTGGAGCCTGAAATCCTGCGTCTTCCACATCAAAACCTTTTGGCGGAAGTTCAAAACCCGTAGGTTCATCCAGTTTTACTTCTTCGCCGTTTTTGTTGGTCAATGTATCGGTTTGCGGATTAA
>JBKDZK010000383.1:0-11988 GCA_047971205.1 Draconibacterium sp. | reverse complement strand
AGCGCAGGTTCAGTCATATTTCTCAGACCTTAACTTTTCTGCTTCGTCCCATCACCGGGATGAAGCAGAAAAGCGGGCTAAACATTCATCCGAAAAATGAAAAGGAAACGGGTATTACTTGATATTCTCAAGAACATCCACCAGGTGTTTCCAGAATTTGCCGGTGGTTTCAATGTCGAGCCGTTCGTCGGGAGAGTGGGCTCCGCGAATGGTCGGGCCAAAGGAAACCATGTCGAGGTGCGGGTATTTCTCGAGGAACAAACCACATTCGAGTCCGGCATGGATCGAACGCACAATGGGTTCGGTGGCAAATAATTTCTTGTAGGAATCAACCGTTATTTTCAACACGTCGGAAGTTGGATTGGGCGCCCAGCCCGGATAACCATCGGTATGACTCACCTTGGCTCCGGCCAGTTTGAAAACCGATTCGATGGTTTCGGCCGCATAATATTTCCGGCTTTCAATTTCGCTGCGCTGGCTGGTGGTTACCAAAATCTGATTGTCATCCAGGAATTTCACTGATGCCAGATTGGAAGATGTTTCCACCATTCCTTCCATGCGCGAACTCATTTCGAGCACGCCATGCGGACAGGCATAAACGGAATTCAGCAGGTTTGATTGTGTGTCAGTGTCAATCACCGTTTTGGGAAGACTCACTTCTTCGCAATTTAACTGAAGCTTGCTTTCGGCAAATTCAAATTCATTTTTGATAGCGGCAGAAAGCGTATCAAAAGCGGCCAGCACTTCCTTTTGTTTATCGGCCGGAACGGTTACAATGCCAAAAGCCTCGCGGGCAATGGCGTTGCGGAGGTTTCCTCCGTTAAAATCGGCAAGCCGGGCATTAAAATCGCGGGAGAATTTCCACAAAAAGCGGTTGAGGATCTTGTTGGCATTTCCACGGTTCTTGTGGATGTCGTCACCCGAATGTCCGCCCAATAATCCTGCAACAGAAATTTTCAAAGCTACGGAGTTGGCCGGAACTTCTTCTGCCTGGTAATCAAAAACAGCGATGGTATCTACACCGCCGGCGCAACCGATAAAAAGTTCGCCTTCGTCTTCCGAATCAAGATTGAGCAAAATGTCGCCACTTAAAAAGCCCGGTTGAAGTTCAAATGCACCGGTTAAACCGGTTTCTTCGTCCACTGTGATCAGACATTCAATGGGGCCGTGTTGTATTTGGTTGGAGGTAAGCACCGCCAACTGGGCAGCTATTCCAATGCCACAGTCGGCACCCAGCGTTGTTCCGTTGGCTTTAACCCAGCCATCCTCCACCACCGGTTCAATGGCGTCGTTTTCGAAATCAAAAACCTTGTCCGAATTTTTTTCGCAAACCATGTCCATGTGCGTTTGCAGAATCACGGTGGGCGAATTTTCTCTTCCGGGAGTGGCAGGTTTTAAAATCAAAACATTTCCGATAGCGTCGGTTTTACTTTCCAAACTGTTTTGAGACGCAAAATCGAGCAGAAACTGCCTGATCTTTTCCTCTTTTTTTGAAGGCCTTGGAACCTGGCAAATGGCTTCGAAATAATCAAACAGTGGCTGGGGTGTGAGTTGCGACAATGTTTTCATGAATAAGTTATTTCTGTCTGGTTTTAAAAAATCAGTTGAAGGTACAATAAAATGGATAAAAAATGGGATTATTCAGCATAACTGTGTTTCCCGGTATTCCAACCCCGCTTCCCCAAATGTTTTTCGCCCGATTCAATGGCCCCGGTTTCTATTTCGGTTCCCATGGAATCGTTCCAGCGGTTGAGGTAGCCAAACAAGGCAACCACTCCTGTTATTTCAACAATTTCGCCTTCTTCCCAGTGTTCTCTAAGGTTTTCGGCAATTTCGTCGCTTACCGAATTCGGAACAGTAGAAGCCGCGAAAGCAAAATCAAGCGCGGCTCTTTCAGCCTCCGAGAACGATGCGTGTGTGCGGTACTCCCAAATATTGTTCATTTGCTCTTGTCCGGCACCGTATCTCTCTGCCGCCCGAATGGCATGGGCCTGGCAATAACGACATCCGGCAGTATTGCTACTGATATAGGCGATCATTCGTTTTAATGCACTGCTAACCCTGCCTTGGTTTTCCATTACAGCTTTGTTGAGCTCAATAAAAGCATAGGCAATTGCCGGGCGGTGATGCATGGTTTTTACACTGTTGGGGCAAAAGCCAAGGGTTTCTTCGTAAAACTCAATCAGTTTTTGCAATTCGGGATCCGACTCTCCGGATTTTGGATGCACAAGTGGTTGTTTCATCGTTTTAGCTAGATAAATAGGTGAAAAATAAATGTTTACTCCCGGTCGTTCAATATGCCGTTTTGGCTGAGAAGAATAGCAAACGGTTTGGTTCCCGGAAATTCGGACATAATGATGATCAGAATTACGGTTATCGGAACACTCAGCAACATTCCGGAAATTCCCCAGATCATTCCCCAGATAGCCAGCGTAAGAAAAACCACCAGCGGACTAATGTTTAGAGAGTTACCCATCAGGCGGGGTTCCAGCAGGTTGCCGACCACCATCTGGATGGCACCCACTACGGCCAATACCCACAAGCCCGGACCCAGTTCGCCAAACTGCAAAACGGCAAAGAGGGTGGGGAAAGCGGTGGCGATCAACGAACCAATGGTGGGGATAAAGTTCAGAATGAAAATCAGAAAGGCCCAGAACAAGGGTGCATCAACACCGATAAAAAGCAGGACCACATAACTGAGCACGCCGGTAATAATACTGGTGAGGGTTTTCAGCGCAATGTAGTTACCGATGGAGTGATCTATTTTGTTAACCAGTTCGTTCATGTGTTGGAATTTTTTATCATCGGGGTACATGGCCCGCAGCTTTTTAGGGAAAATGGGTTCTTCGAGCAAAATAAAAAGCAGGTAAAGCAGCACCGTAAAGGCATTGCCAAAAAGCCCGGTTAGTGTTGAAAGCAGCGACGATAATATAGCTCCGAATTTGGTGTCTTTGGAGAAATCTCCCAAAACCGAAACCAGATCGATATTAAACGTTTGGTTGATTTTTGCGGTGATGTTCTTCACATTGGCTTCGTACAAAGGCAAGGTTTTAGACAGCTGGGCAATGTTGCTGGAAATCATCGTGACGATCAGCACCAAAAATCCGATCAAAACCAGTGTTGAGAAAAGCGTGAGTATCCAGCGCGGCAGGCGACCGATGAACTTTACCCTTGAAAGCAGTTTCTTGATGACCCGGATCAGGAACCAAAATAAAACGGCCAGTACAAAAGGGATAATGATCGACTGTGCGTAAATACAAACAATTACGGCGATTACAAGAATCAGAAAAATGTAGATCTTTTTGCTGGTTTCCATAGAGCGTAGTTTAGAAGACCAAAATACAAATGATTTCTGAAGAACAGGGAAGAGTGTCAGTTGGATTTGTGTTTTTCGTTGGGTGGGTACTCCAAAATAGATATTGACAAACCGGTTAACCGGCCCCAAATACCCGATATACTTTGCGGGCTTTTTGCTTGGTCTTATTATTTTTCAGGTATTGTAGTAACTTTAGAGAACGAAAAACATGATGCATTATGAATGAATATCTTACGTTCTCACTTACTGTTTTTACCGGTTTCTTTGCTGTTATGAATCCACTTGCCAATACGCCTATTTTTTTAGGTCTTGTGGGAGGTGAAGATGAAAAAGCAAAACGTAGAATTGCCAAAACATCCACTGTTACGGCGTTTATTATCGTAGCGACATTTGTAGTAATGGGGAAATACATTTTCCAGATTTTTGGCATCACCATTCCCGCTTTTAAAATTACCGGTGGAATTCTGATTTTCTACATTGGTTTTGAAATGCTTATGTCGCAGAAGTCGAAAGTACACAACGCAGAAAGTAAGGAAGAGGAAGGCAGCATTGCCATTTCTCCGCTGGCTATTCCTATATTGGCTGGACCCGGAACCATTGTTACGGCGATGAATTTTGTTACAAAAGCCAATTTCCTGCACATTGCTATTGTTATTATTTTGTTTGCCTTGATCATTTATCTAACCTACCTGGCTTTTACCTTAAGTGAGGTGATTGTTAAAAAAGTGGGACAAAACTTAATTGCGGTTATCGGGAAAATTATGGGGCTTATCCTTGCCATTATTGGAAGCGGGATGTTGATAGAAGGAATAAAGCTGGGCTTTGGTCTTGCAACGTAGTTCTGAACAGTGCTTCGTATAGTGTATAATAAGTAGAAAAAAGGATTGTCCTGATCATTCAGAACAATCCTCGTATTGTTTCTTAGATCTTCTTGCCGATGTAAAATACCCCGAACAGGAATAAGCCCGGGTTCAAATAAGGGATAACCTTGGAAAAATTCCAAAGTTATTTACTTCACCAGATCCTTCTTAATTTTAGACATCCAATGTTTTTAGACGCAGCAAAGATAGAAATATCTTTTATGGAATATTTCTTTCCCCTGGTTTTCTTATGTTAAAATTGAAGCCATTTATCAGGCTGTTTTTCGGTATCTCCAAATGGCCAGACTCAGAAAAATACTTCCCAGTATGAGCAGTGAAACAAATTCTTCCAGCAGATCAAAAAAGCCGGAGCCTTTGAGTACCACGTGCCGCATAATCCGCATAAAGTAATAAATGGGATTGGCACGGTCGAGCATTTGCGCCCAATGCGGCATGCTTTCCACGGGGGTGAAAATTCCGCCCATCAGAATAAAGATCATCATAAAGAAAAAGCTGATGAACATTACCTGTTGCTGGGTGTCGCTAACGGTTGATATAAAAAGCCCAAGGCCGAGCACGCTGATCAGGTAAACGCTGGCCAAGCCAAAGAGCAGCCAAAGACTGCCAACAATGGGGAGGTCGAAAACCAGCCAGGCAATGAACAGTCCGAACGCAAGATCGAAAAGGGCGATGAGCCAGAACGGCACCAGCTTACCGATAATAAACCGGTATTTTTTTATCGGTGTTACATTGAGTTGCTCAATGGTTCCCACTTCTTTTTCGCGCACCAGGTTCATCCCCGACATAAACATTCCGATAATGGTTACCAGTATCGCCAGGATTCCCGGAGCCATGTACCACTTGTAATCGAGTTCCGAATTGTACCAGTAGTTTTCGGTAATCTCAATTTCTGTTGGTGGTGTAAACCTGGGAAGTCCTTTCCATTCGGCCACCAGGTTTTTATTGAAGTTGCCGATTATTTGGGCTGAGTATGAAAATATAAGTTGTGCTGTATTTCCGTCGATGGCATTTACCAGCAGTTGAATTTGAGCCTTGTCGTCGCGTACCAGGTTGCGTTCCAGGCTGGGAGGGATTACCAGCACCACATCCGCGCCGTCGGTCAGCAGCATGTCTTCTCCAAAGCTTTCATCCGGAACAGCGGTTTCGAGATGGAAAAAAGGGATGCCGTCGAATTTGGCAATCAACTCGCGCGAGGTTTCCGAAAGGTCTTTGTCCACCACTGCCATATCGATCTTTTTCATGTCGAAGGTGGCCGCAAAAACAAGCACCAGCATTTGCAGCAGCGGCACTCCAAAAATCATCGGCAACATGGTGCGGTTCCGGAATATCTGCCGGAATTCTTTTTGTAATATGTATTTTATTGTTTTCATGCAGAAAGCCCCAAGTTATTAGCTTCAAGCTACAAGTCTATTTTATACTTTTTTGTAAGCCTGTAATCATTTTTTGTTCTTCCTGAACATCGTGTGTCAGTTCGTTGAATTTCTCGTTGTTAATGAATGAAAGTTTGTGCGCAATAATAATTTGTGTTTCAAGTTCGAATGAAGAGCCCAACGAAATATCAAGGAATCTGCTAAATTCTTTGTCTGAATTTCTTCCGGAACCTTCTGCAATATTGGAGGGTATTGATACAGCTGAACGTCTCATTTGAGATGTCAGTCCATACAATTCTTCAGACGGGAAATTTTGAGATGTCTTGTATATGTCAACCACCAGGTTGATTCCTTTCTGCCATATTTTCAGGTTTTTAAAGTCTTTCATCATTTATCATTTTGTGGTTACTATTGTGTACTATTCTACAAACTTGCAGCTTGAGGCTAATAACTTGCAGCTATTCTATTCTAATCGAATCTTAAACTTCTTCACACTCAATGCAATAAAAAACAAGGTCATTCCGGTTAAAACGGCTGTTTCCTGCCAAACAAACAGGATTCCGGTTCCCTTTAGCATGATGGCGCGGATGATGGAAATGAAATACCTTGCCGGCATAATGTGGCTGACTACCTGCAATACTTTGGGCATATTTTCAATCGGGTAAATAAACCCTGAGAGAAGAATGGTTGGTAACATCAACACAATCATGGAAATAAACATGGCCGTCATTTGACTTTTGGCAACGGTGGAGATGAAGACACCCAGGCAAAGTGCCATGGCAATAAAAAGAATGGTTTCGAGCATGAGCAAGGTAAAACTTCCGAGAATAGGAACCCCAAAAACAAAACGCCCCATTAATACAATTACAAATGCATTGGCAATGGAAAGTAAGAGGTAAGGCAATACTTTCCCGATAATGATTTGCATGGGCCGAAGGGGAGAAACCAGCAGTATTTCCATGGTTCCCAGTTCTTTTTCGCGGGTGATGGAAATGGAAGTCATCATAGCGGAAATCAACATCAGGATCAATGCCATTACGCCCGGAACAAACATATAGGCACTTTTCATTTCTTCGTTGAAATACATGCGTACTTCGGGTTCAAGCTGCATGGGCAACTGAAGGTTCGGATGCATTTTTTTTACGTAGTCGTTGATAATCCCGGAGGTGTAGGAAATGGCGAGCCGGGCCATGTTCGGATCCGATGCATCGGCGATCAGTTGGATATTGGCTTTGCCTTCTTTCGTGAGTTTTTCGCCAAAGTCGCTTTCAAAAACAATCACCTCTTTTACTTTTCCCAGGCGGAAAACAGACTCGATATCGTTGATGTTTTCCAGGTTTTTCTCCAGAATGAAATAACCTGATGAAAGAATTTTGTTGGTTATTTTCTGCGTGGTTTCATCTTTGGCCTGGTCGTAAATGGCAATGTGTATGTCCTGTATTTCGTTTTTGATAACGGTTCCGAAAATCAGCAGCTGTGCAATCGGAATAAAGAAAAGCACCATTATCGTTCGCGGGTCGCGAAAAATGTGGTAGAATTCCTTTCGTATAAATGATTTGAGTTGTTTCATATTTCTAGCTATGAGCTGCCAGCTTCAAGCTTCAAGCTTTTCTCTTGTGGCTTGTAGCTTGAGACTTGCAGCTTGTTATCTCGCAATTTTTAAAAACACTTCATCCATATTATTGGCATTGTATCTTTCCTTTAGTTTTCCGGGGGTGTCGAGTGCTTCAATTTTGCCGGTGTCCATAATGGAAACGCGGTTGCAATATTCGGCTTCGTCCATGTAATGAGTGGTTACAAACACGGTAATTCCGTTATTCGAAGCCTCGTAAATCAGGTCCCAGAATTTTCTGCGGGTCACAGGATCCACTCCACCGGTGGGCTCGTCGAGAAACACAATTTTAGGTTCGTGGAAAATGGCCACCGAAAATGCCAGTTTTTGTTTCCAGCCCAGCGGTAGCCCGGCGATCAGTTTTTTTCGGGCGCTTCCCATTTCCAGTTTCTCCAGCAGCTCGGTTTCTTTTTCCTTTGCTTTTTTAGACGGAATGCCATAAATACCTGCATACAATCGGATGTTTTCGGAAACAGTCAGGTCTTCGTACAGCGAAAACTTCTGGCTCATGTAGCCGATATTTTTTTTGATCTTCTCTGTTTCGCGGTAAATGTCGTAACCGGCAATTTTTATGTCGCCGGAAGTAGGTGTGGAGAGTCCGCACAAAATCCGGATGGCAGTAGTTTTTCCGGCACCGTTTGCTCCCAAAAATCCGAAAATCTCGCCCTTGTACACATCAAAAGTAAGGTGGTCGTTTGCGGTAAAAGCTCCGAATTTCTTGACCAGGTTTTTGACTGTTATTATTGGCCCCCTTTCCCTTGCGGGATTTCCCCCGAAGGGGGAAAGATCGCTATTTTGTGGCTTCTCGTTCATCATAGTTTTACTTCTTTATTAAGGGCCTTTTTTTTGTTCCCCTCCTTTGGAGGGGTTAGGGGAGGCTCATGCTCATAAACACATCCTCAATCCCCGCCTGTATTTCTTCCACAATTACATCAGTATGTTTTCGTTCGGTCAGGAATTTATCGAGTTCGCTTATTTCCACTTCGTCATCGATGCCGGTAAAATGCACAAACTGTCCAAATGCAAACACTGACTCCGCTTTGGGGAATGACCTCAAATCCTGTATCAGGCGAAACATGTCTTCGGAATGCACCTGGATGATTTTTCTTGGAAATTTTTCGGTGATCCTTGATGGGGAGTCAACGTCCAGAATTGTTCCTTTTTGGATCAGCGCTACACGGTCGCAAAGTGAAGCCTCGTCCATGTAGGGAGTTGATACCAGAATGGTAATTCCTTTTTGTTGCAGCGCCTTCAGCATCTCCCAGAATTCTTTTCTCGATACCGCATCCACACCCGTTGTGGGTTCGTCCAGTATCAGAATTTTGGGTTTGTGAATCAGCGCACACGATAAGGCCAGTTTTTGTTTCATTCCGCCCGAAAGTTTACCGGCCCGCCGGGTTTTAAAAGGCTCAATCTGGTAATAAATATCGCGGATGAGGTCGTAGTTTTCTTCGATCGTCGTTCCAAATACGGTGGCAAAAAAGTGAAGATTTTCTTCTACGCTCAGGTCCTGGTACAGCGAAAACCGGCCGGGCATATAGCCCACAATGTGCCTTATTTTTTTGAAATCTTTCACCACATCCAGGTCATTCATTTTTGCTTCGCCGGAATCGGGCAGGAGCAAAGTCATCAGAATACGCATAAGGGTGGTTTTTCCCGCGCCGTCAGGACCAATCAATCCAAACAGTTCCCCTTTTTCAACGCTTAGCGAAATCTCCTTCAGCGCGTGAATGTCGTTGTAGGATTTTGATATGTTTTTAATCTCTATCATAGCCTCCCCTAACCCCTCCAAAGGAGGGGAATTTGAAACTTTTATCTGTTCATTTTTCATTGAGTAATTATCTGCGCTTTGTAGAATCACTCCTCCCTTTTGGGGAGGCTGGGAGGGGCTTACCAACTCACTTCCCCCGGCATACCGATTTTTAGCGTTCCGTCGTTTTTAACGGCCACTTTTACCGCATAAACCAGTTTTACCCTTTCCTCTTTTGTTTGGATGATTTTTGGGGTGAACTCAGCTTCCGATGAAATCCATGTAACTTCGCCTGAAAGTGTTTGGTTTTCTGTTTCCGATTTGTCGGTCAAAACATTTACCTGCTGCCCGATTTTTACATTTGGAAGCTGTGCACCGCTTACATACACTTTTAGCGTCAGTACATCCAGATCAGCAATTTTAAACAGAGGTTTCCCGGGTGTTGCCAACTCTCCCTGTTCCACATAGGTTTCCAGAATAGTTCCGCTTACCGGCGACTTGACAGTACATCTGGTCAACAGATCTTTGGTTGTTTTCTGCTGAGCTTCCAGTACTTCCAGTTCTTTATTTACCGAAACAAACTGCGTTCGGGTACTTTCAATCTGCTTTTGAATAACGCTGATCTGGCCGCTAATATCGTCCAGTTGCTTTTGCGTGGCAGCCTGGTCTTTGAGCATTTTTGCCACCCGGTCTTCATTTATTTTCAGGGTTTTAATCTGTTCTTCGAAAACTCCGATTTGTGACTGAATCGATTGGCGCCTGGCAATTACTGCGGCTTTTTGTGCTTGCAGTTGCTGAAGTTTCAGGTGAACCTGGACGGTGTCGATCACGGCCGCAATAAAATCCTTGCCGATTTTCTGGCCTTTCTCAATCGTTAGTTCAAGAATTTTCCCTGATGATTCGGAAGAAACAATTACCGGATCGGCTTCAAAATTGCCGAAAGCGTCCGATTTCTCGTCGTTGCTGCTGCAACCGAAGAGCACGACCGAAATCAATATCATTAATAAATTTCGTTTCATATTGTCCTGGTTTATTTTGTTCATTTTAACTGTTTCTGAAAACTGTGACTGAAAACTGCGACTGTTTACTTCCTGTTCTTTCCCTGAATAAGGAGATATTTTTCTTTTGCTTCGTTCAGTTGAATTTGATGAAGTTCCCGATTCAGTTTGGCAATGGTTTCGGCCTGTACATCCTGAATGTAATCTGATGTTGTAATTGTTTCGTTTTCCAGCTTTGAGGCGGATGTTTGGGCAATTTCAGCGCGCAACGCCACCATTTTTGAATCGGTCTCCATCAATTTTTTCAGCTTGGCGATCTGTTCGTTTTGCTGAACAAGCAGCAGTTGAATATTTTGGGTAAATGTTTCTTCCTGGCGGGTGATCCTGTCGGATTGCAGGCGGAGCATTTGGTTTTCGCGGTTGGTTTTCTTCCAGTCAAAAACATTCCACGACAAACCAAGGCCAACCATGTAGTACGAATCAAACTTATCGTTCAGCATGTTTAACCCGGGACGTCCGTAACCGGCCTGTCCAAATCCGAATAATTTGGGATTTCGGGTTTTGGTAAGAAGATCCGACTGTTTTTCGAGCTGGCTTTTTTGAGCCGAAAAAAGCTCCTGTTCGGGCCGCGTTAGCTCTCCGTTAAAGTTGACCGGTAAAGTATTGAATAATAGTTCTGAGTCGCTGGAAATAGTTTTGCCGGTTAAAACCGAAAGCATCCGGGTAGCCGTTCTTTTGGCGGCATCCAGTTGTAGGTCGCTTTGGTCGAGGTTCAGTATTTCTGCTTCCAGTTCCAACGCAGCCGATTTTTCAATAACCTGGTTCCGAACACCGGATTCAACTTTTTTCAGCTTTTCCTGCAATACTTTCTTTTGCTGAGTCAATACTTCTCTTTGTTTGTCTACCGCAAGTGCCGTAAAAAAGGCCTGCGAAACCTGTTCGTTCAGTTTGTAAACCTCCACTTCCACCTGGCTCAGGTTGCTATGCAAAATCGCATCTTCCAATTCCGCGTTGGCCTGAGTAACTCCGCCATCCCAAATGCTTTGTTTTAATTCAGCATAGGCTTTGTACTGATCTTTTGCAACGCTTGGCACCGAAACATTGGGCACCGAAATGCCAATGTGCGTTACATCCGACTGGTAAGTTGCCTGGCCATTCAGGGTAACTGTTGGCAAATGGTTCGTTTGATTGTTCTCCTTCTTAAGCGAAGTAATTTCTGTCCATATTTCTGCCTGCTTCAGGTTTGGATAATTCTCCCTTGCCCAGCTGTAGCAGTCGTTCAGGGAGACCTCGTTCTGCGCGAAGGCAAATTGTACGGGGAGCAGCAATAAGATGATCAGCTTCCTCATTTTATTAAAATTGAATTTAATACAAACTCTGTGACTGTTTTCTTTCGCCTTTCAATAAATGCTTTGTAGGCGGCTTTGTCGTTTTCAAAAAACATGATCGTTATCAGCGGCCCGGCGGCAATCGGGAAAATGCTAAGGCCAAGTATGTTGACCAAAATGTCACGCGGGTCCATCCGGCGGATTTTTCCTGCGTCCATTTCCTTTTCGAACATGGCAATCACTTCTGTGGGGTTTACGTCGCTGCCTTTGATTATTTTTGCAAGAAAATCCGGGTTTCTGTTCATTTCCTTGAGGATGAAAGTGGGTAAAAACGGGTTCTTTTGTAAAAGATCGATGTAGGTTTCAACAAACATTCCCAGCTTTTCTTCCAGTGGCCGTTCCGAACGAACCATAGTCATCAGGTTGGGAAATATTTGCACGAATACTTTGGAGAAGATGGCATTGAACAGCTTTTCCTTTGTGCGAAAGTAGTAGTGAAGCAAGGCTTTGTTGATACCGGCTTCATCGGCAATTGCCTGCATTCGTGCACCGTCCATTCCTTTTTCGATAAACACGTTCTGAGCGGCGTTCAGAATTTTTTCCTCGGTATTGTCTTTTTTAAGATCGTTCATTATCCAAATGATTTAACTTTTTGATTTAACCAACTGATCAAAAATAGAATAAATATTTTATTTGACCAAATTATTTAACCAAATAGTTAAAAGTGGATTTT
>JBKDZK010000382.1:0-1890 GCA_047971205.1 Draconibacterium sp. | reverse complement strand
TTCAATGTATTTGGTTACTCCGGTCTGCCATTGATTAGCAGGCCGGTTTTCTTATAAATAAAATAACCAATACATATAAATCCAGCTGAATGCTATTCGTATCCTTGATTTTGCGGGAATACTCCGCCCATCAAATCAATTTGACTTTGTGGAATAGGCAGACGAACCATGTATGCAGGCATCGGCTCAGTTGTTTCGCTGTTTGAATTACCTCCACGCCTGTAATGTAAGTTTTGCCGTTCTACCAGCAGTCCCATTCTTTTTAGCAGGAACCAGCGGTTTCCTTCAAAAGCGAGTTCCCGGGCCGATTCTTCCAGGTATTTCTCCTGGTCAAAAGTTTCAAAATCAGGCACTCCGGCCCTTTCCCGAACAAGATTGATGTATTCCAGGGCTTTAGTGTCAGTAGCGTTTTCACCAGAAGCTCGCCAATGTGCTTCAGCCCCAAGCAAAAGGGTTTCTGCATACCTGTACCTAATCATGTCTTTATAACTCTGGTTTCCGGTTATCGATTTATTTATGTCGTGAAACTTTTTCAAACTCCAGTGGTATTGTCTGTAGTTATCCGGGTATGAAGACTCGGGCAAAGGTTCACCATAATTCGGTTTATCGGGGTTGTTTACAAATAACTTCAGAGGGTAATAATAGGTTTCAAAACGTTTGTCAACCTCCGGATCATAAAGAGATTGCAGGTAGCTGTTTGGATATTCCCATCCCATCACCTGTCCTCCGTTTTCAACGCTGCGAATAACTTCTTTGGTTGGTATTTCGTACCAGCGTGCCACAAAAAGCCCGGGCAACTGATGAAAGTCGCCTCCTGCAAGATAAACCTCTCCACTCAGCGCTTCATTTCTTGGATAAACCATTATGGCTTCAGAGTGATTAGCGTTCTGCCCAAAAACCTGCCCAATGTTGTCTAATAATTTATATCTACCACTTTCAACAATGGCATCGAACTGAATAACTGCCTCGTCCCAGTCGCCCTGCCACATCGCACTTTGCCCACGAAGGTGCCGTGCCATGCCCTGACCAAATTTCCCGTAATCATTATCCCAACTCAAATGCTTGATTGCAAAATCAAAGTCTGAATCGATCAGACGGTAAACATCATCAGGATTTGCCGGAGTATAATCCACTTCATCAAAAACATTATCGCTGGTTGTTGCTATAGTATCAAGCAGAATATTATCGTAAGCCCTTAATAAATTGAAATAAGTTTCTCCCCTAACCAACCTGGCCTGGGCAATAAGTTCGTTCTTTTTATCTATATCCATATCCACATTCCGGGCATTACTTACAATTGCATTAGCGCGATCCAAAATTTGATAAGCCTGGCGCCAGTATAAGCTTGGAAAGTTCAAAGGGGTCATACTCTGTGGGTTATATGGAATCCACCATGCACGGGACAAACCCAGATCGGTACCAACCCGAAAAAATACCCAATTGCGCAAACCATCTTGTGTGCGCGAAGGGAAATTGTATTCGCGGTGCAGATTGTACAAAGCATTAACCCCGGTCTCAATCCCGGTTGGTGTTGTATATACATAATCAACAGATACCGAATCAATTACGTTTTCATCTAAAAAATCCTGGCACGAGGACATAAAAAGGAACAACCCGGTAACTATTGCGATATAATTTAATTTCTTCATTGTTTCAATTTTTTAGATTAAATTGTAAGCTGTAAACCCAAAATTACGGAGATTGCTTCCGGATAAGCATTGGGTTGTTTTTCCGGGCTATATGATTCATATTCGGTTAGGGTAAGCAAATTTTGTCCGGTACAGTAAAAGCGTAGCTTATCTATTCTGCTTACTGACAAAATTTTACCGGTTGGTAAGCTGTACCCCAACTCTATGGTTTGTAAACGTATGTACGAAGCATCTTGTAAAC
>JBKDZK010000381.1:0-4331 GCA_047971205.1 Draconibacterium sp. | reverse complement strand
TCGAAACGTATCGAAAACGATATTTTCAACTACGAACAGGATCTTTGGGAATATTAATACGGAGAAAAAACATATGCAGCCTTATGGAAACATAAGGCTTTTTTTTGAAACAATAGATATTGCAAGCTTTCGTTTTTAATTAAACTTTCATTCCTTTGGGTAATTTGCATGAAGAGAACATTCACATATCTTTTTTTGTTTGTAGTGGTGCTTCTGTCGTCGTGCAAGAATGAACAAAACAAATACCTTTTGCTGGGGAAGAAAAGCGGTCGGCAATGGTTTGAGCCAACGCCTTTCGGAATGGCTTATATTAAAAGAGGGGCTTATAACATCGGGGCCAACGACGATCAATTGAATGGCCTTACTCCCAGTAAAATGGTTTCGACCGAAGCTTTTTGGATTGACGATACCGAAATTACGAATAACGAATACCGGCAGTTTGTTTACTGGGTACGCGATAAGCGAGCACGCGAGTTGCTGGGGCAGACATATACTGATTTCCTGATCTTTGAAGACAAGTACGGAAACCCCTTGGATGAACCCGAAATTAACTGGGATGAACGCATTGAGTGGGACGATGTTGACTATCAGAATGCAATGGACGAGCTGTATCTTCCGGAGCAGGACCGGTTTCATTTCAGAAAGGAAATTGATACGCGCCAATTGGTTTACGAACATTACTGGATCGATTTCAAACAAGCTGCCAAACGCAGCAATAGTTACAATTTTGAAACCCAGCGTTACGAAGGAAATGTGGTGAATGAAAAGGGAGAAGTGGTTCCGATTCAGAACCGGACTTCTTTTCTGATGCGTGAATCGGTTCCGGTTTACCCCGATACCTTGTGCTGGATCCGTGATTTTGCTTATACCTACAACGAGCCTTTTACGATCAAGTACTTTTCACATCCCGGCTTTGACGATTACCCGGTTGTGGGTGTAAACTGGAAACAAGCCAACGCATTTTGCAGCTGGCGTTCGGGTTTAAAGGCTTTTACTCCCAAAAGAGAGGAAGAAGCAGGCCCGCATGATTTTCGTTTGCCTACCGAAACCGAATGGGAAATTGCAGCCCGCGGCGGGTTGATGAACAACAAATACCCGTGGGGAAGTTATTACACGCGCAATGTGAACGGTTGTTTTGTTGCGAATTTTAAACCGCAGCGTGGAAATTATGTTGCCGACAGCGAAACGACTACCGCAGCGATGAAAGTAGGCCAATACGACCCCAATCCCTTTGGAGTTTACGATATGGCCGGAAACGTGGCTGAATGGACTTCCACGGCCTTTTTTGAAGCAGGCTACGAAATCATGAGCGACTACAATCCGGAAATTGAATACAATGCCAAACCCGACGATCCACCTGTTATGAAAAGAAAAGTGATTCGCGGTGGATCGTGGAAAGACATTGCCTATTTTATTCAAACATCAACGCGTAGTTTTGAATACCAGGACACGGCCAAATCATACGTCGGTTTCCGTTGTGTACGTACTTCCTTCAAGGACGAGCTCGGCCGCAATTAGTCACCTAAAAAGAAGATTTAAACCTGCAAATACCGTTGCTTTTGGCATGGTGTAATACCTGTTTACCTCGTAACTTGTTCCCAGCAAATTCTCTCCGCTAACAAACAGATGAAGGTTTTTACTAAGCTTGTACTTGGCTTTGGCATTTACAAGCGTATAACTTTCCTCATTTACACCCACTGGCGAAGGATTGTTGTCCAGGTTTGAGATTTGTTGAATACTCGCAGATAAATGGAGTTTACGGATCTGGTAACTGGCATTCAAAAAGAAATGATGTTCGGGTGTTGCGTAAACCGGTTGATCCATGTTTATGTAGCTGTAGGTAGCCTGAATCCCAAGGTTCTTTAGCGGTTCTGTATTTACAGCCAGTTCCAGGCCTTTGTTGGATATTTTACCAGTATTCAAGTAGCCATTCGGAGGTCCGACATTTACGATCATATTATCGCCTTCAACCACAAAGAAGGTGAGTTCGGCCTGTACTTTTTTTCCAAGCTTGGTCAGAAGGCCGGTTTCGTAATTCCAGATGGTTTCCGGATTCAGGTTCGGATTGGGTCCCCACATAAATAATTCGCGCATGGTAGGACTGCGGTAGCCTTTCGAAACGGTTCCTTTCCAGGTTGTGTTTGAATTGAAATGATAGGCAAATCCTGCTGAGGGAATCCAAATGTCGCCAAATTGGCTGTGGTGTTGAAAACGGATCCCGGCATTGATGGTTAGTTTCTTCCACAGTTTTTGCTGGGTGAAAGCGTACGCGCCAATTTCAGACAAGGTAGTATCGGCGAAAACGATTCCCTTGCCGTTCATGGCTTTCTGGTTTTCAGCCATTCCTCCGTAGTTCATAAAATCAAAACCGGTGGTTAGTGTGTTCCCGTCAAACAGGTGGAAGGATTCATACAAATTCACACCATAATTGTGATCTTTGGAATGAAAACCGTCGGTAATATCGTGTTCCCCAAAATTGTAAAACACTTTTACTGCCCCCGACGCTTTTTCAAACTCGTTGAGTAAGGTAAAGGCCCAATAGCCGCGTAAGATATCAATGCTTTGCCCCGCCACGGCATTTAGTGTATCCGGACCTGGATCGGAAGCTTTAAAGGCCGCAATGCTCAGATCGGTAGATACGGAAAAATGTGTGTTCAAATCATAGCCCAGTTTCACGTAACCATTTGTGATTTTAAAGTCAGAATGATTGCGGTGACCGTCAGTCTGATCGTGATTAAGCGATGCAAAAACACTGAGCTTATCCTTTTTGTACCCCATCGATCCCATGTATTTCTGGGTATTGTGTGATCCGTAAGAGAGACGTGCGTTGCCGTGTGTGCCATCGGCCGTTTGCTTACGTGTAATGATGTTGATAACGCCTCCCATTGCATTCGAGCCGTATAAAATCGACGCCGGGCCGCGGATAACTTCAACACGCTCCACATCAGAAGCCACATACGAGTCGGGGAGCGGATGACCCATAATTCCCATAAACTGTGGGTGCCCGTCGATGAGCATTAAAACGCCGGTAGTTGGATTTCCCCCGATACCGCGAATACTGATCTGCCCTGCAGAGCCGGCAGCAACACCAAAACCGGTAATACCCCGCTCGGTAACAAAAAGTCCGGGAACCCTGCCGTTTAATACCGGAAGTAAGGCCGATTCGTTGGATTCTTCTATTTGGTTGCGGTCAACTACAGAAACCGCCATTGGCACGTTGTTGCGTGTTACTTTTACGGGTGTTCCGGTTACCACCACTTCATCAATTCTGACCGTATCTTCGGTGATTGAAAAGCTTTGGGCATTTACCCATCCAATGCAGGTAATTAGTGTGGAAACTGTCAGCAATAATTTTAGGTTTATCTGAGTCATCGTGTTACGTTTGTTTTGATTCGTGTTACTATCTGATCAAAAAAATTTAGCCGGCTTTACTCATTACCAGTTTTCCGTGTTGAATGCCTTTCAAGCCAATAAGTTTATCCGAAATTTCAGTTAATATTCTCGATGGCCCTTTTACGGCCGTTATTTCCATGTAATTTTCATCGTTCAGGTAAAATCCCTGCGACGACAGGACATGCTCTTTATAAGCAAAGCGGATTTCAGAAGATTTTTTGAGGATGTCGGCTTTTTCATGGTTGAAAACCAGAACAACGGCGCCCGCCACAATATTGTCGCATTTCCATTTTTCCTCCACCATATTTTTTTCTATGAGGTGACGGATGGCCTGGGAGCGGTTGGCAAAGCCATTGTCGCTCACATAATTGTCGAGCGCTTTTAACAGGTCTTCATCCAGCGAAACTCCAAAACGGGAAACCGACATGGTGTTACTTTTTTAGTTTATCGTGGCACGAATATAAATAAAATTGTGTTTGCAAGTGATATGCCGGATTTATTTTGTTAAACAAACAATACGATTGTGATGTATCGATTCAAAGTTATTGAAGCAGCAAATAATTGTATCTTTAAGCATAAGTAAAAACGTTAAGATTTATTATATGACAACGGTATTGACATTGAAGGCACGCAGGTGGATGTTACCAAAATCATGGCTTCCGATCCGCGACGGGTAGCCGAAGTGATTGTTGAATTCACCTTTCCAAAGAAAAATTACACCGAAGAAGAAAAGCAGCTGGTTGAAAGTGTTGCAGGAATCAGTCCGGTGCCGCTGAGTTTGCACCCCGACCTGGTTCAAACCATTCGTTTCAACTGGTAATTACTGTTTGATAAATTTGGTTTTGATTTCCCTGTTTTGTCTGGACACCACCAGCACGTAGGTGGCGCTTGTCAAGTCCGAAACATCCAACACTTTTTCAGTGTTGTTAAACGATTTT
>JBKDZK010000380.1:0-6610 GCA_047971205.1 Draconibacterium sp. | reverse complement strand
TATAGCGCTCGTTGTCGTAGTAACCCTCGTAGATTTTCACCAATGTATCCACACGCGCTTTGGTACTTTCAAGGTCTTTTACTTCTATCCCCAAACGCCCGTCTTTGATGATTTTCTTTTTCACCACTTCCTGCTCTTTCACCGACGATAAAGGAGGTGGTGGCGGACTGAGTTGATCTGCACGGGCCATTGGCATTACCTCGTCGTATTGCTCGCCTAAAGCATACGAAGCCTCGCCCCCTGACTGCTGTCTGCACGAAGCAAGTAAAACACTTAAAACGATGATGGCAAAAATCGATTTCATTGTAGTGTGGTTTTTATTTTGTTTGAGATAAAGATTCTCCTGCCTGTAAAACGGTTGATACTCCTACGTTATTTTATCCGGAAAAGGTTGCAAGCGCCCAACATACTTTTCCACACGGTAGCCGTCGACCAGCTCATGATTTACCTGAACTGAAAAAGTTTAACATCTGCAACAGCAGATCATTACACGGCTGTTAATTTAATAAGTATTGTTTTTATTTTAGGTACTGATTTAAAGAAATCGCTTTTGTGCAACCGTTCAAATTTTCATTATTCTTTTCGTCGGTGTAACTATTTCTCCTCCATGCCTGATAATACAGCTTTATAATCTCGGGGGCCCCAATCCGGAATCAGTTTTTGCTTTTGCTGTCTTTTGCACTCATCAACGCGTTAAAACAGGCGGGAATACCGGTCTCAAAAATCATTTCTTTTTGGGTAACCGGATGCTTGATGGTGAGCGAGCAGGAATGCAGCATCAAACGTTTTACGGCTTTGTCGCCCGAGCCGTACACCTTGTCGCCGGCAACAGGATGCCCCTTTTCCGCAAAATGAACGCGTATCTGGTTTTTTCTTCCGGTAAAAAGATCAATTTCCACAAGGCTGTACTTTTCGCTTTCGTTTACCACCCGGTACCCTGTTTTTGCGAACTTCCCCATGGCTTTATTTCTGGTGGAATACACCTTAAACATTTTGTTTTCGGCCAGGTACGATTCAATGATCCCTTCTTTCTCATTGAGCTTCCCGCTTGCCACTGCCACGTATTTTTTCCGGAAATCAGCCCAGTTTTGCTGTAAAAAGAACTTTGCCTTTTCGCTTTTGGCAAACACAAGCAGCCCCGAAGTGTCCCTGTCGAGGCGGTGAACAATAAAAACCCGCTCCCGTGATTTTGGGTTTCCTTTTTTCACATAGGCATTTAATAAGAAATGCGCACAGTGCTGTTTGTCCCTGTCGGTGCCCATCGACAGCAAGCCGCTTATTTTATCCACCACAATAATCTCGCGGTCTTCGTACACAATCTCAAGCCCCCGGGGCTGGTGCTTTTTTGCCCCCATTTTATTGTCCGACATACTTTTTCTCTGAATTGATTGCGAAGATCGTGATATTTTGGGATTATAGCGTGGCTGGCAGAGATGATAGGGATGAAATAGGTGGAAAAACGGTTGGTGGTTGGAGTAGTGCGGTTTTTCGAAGCACATACCTATCCCATCGTTGCTAGATTATTATTACTTATGACCGCGTATTGTGTTTCCGTGCTTTATTTATCTGTCAACCCATGCACTGGACTGACATGCTCTTTATGCAAATTAGGTGGTGCGGTTGATATGTGCGTTTGCTTAGTGCGCGGACTATTCGCTGGCATAATCAAGATGCCCTTTATAAAATTTTAACGCTGTGAAATACGGAATATATTTATAGGTTTGAGGCGGACTGAACTTTGGATACACATTCTTAATTTCTTGTAGTGGAATACTAACTTTTAGTCTACAAACATCAGTTAGTTCAATTCCAATTGCTTTTTTGTGTCCGTTATAATAATCGAAAAATCTTTTCTTGTCTATTCCAAGGTATTCTGCATTGTTTTCCCACATTTCGTTTGGCGCACAATCAATTATATTTTTGATTTTCGCAAATCCAATCACTGATTTTCTCGGCTGGGTAGAGTAAATTAAAACGTAATCACCAATCCGTGCATTTGGTTTATTTTTTCTAAGCTCAATACGTTTCTTTTTGAGCAGAATTTTATTAGCAAATTCAGGTTTGATTGATATAAACAGAAACTTTCTCATTATTAAACATTTGCTAATCCATAAACGCTTTTAAACACATCTTTGTTTACCTCTAAAGGCGATGTAAAAGTATTTCTTTTAAATCCTTTTGACAAAAGAATTTCAGTAACTTTATCAAAAGGAATAACTTTCTGAAATACTTCTGTATTACTAAAGACAATTGCTTTCACCTCATTTTCAATTTCATATTTCGCTAATTCATAAATATCTTTCCATTCATAGATTCCAAACTTCTTGTATTTCCTAAATTGTTTTTTGACTTTATCAACGGTCATATCATTTAGGTAGGAAGTTGCTACAATTGATTTTTGTCTTGAATAACTATCTTGTGAACTTACATACCAAAGAATCCGAGCAGGAAATTTTTCAGTAACTGGTTTTATGTTTCTGTAATAAACATTTTCATGGTTCCAGATCTTCTCAGGATTTGCACCGAAAATCATTTGACTTGCGGCTAATTTATCAAATAGTTGACTTGCCCAATATGGTTTAATTGGAATTATATAGCAAGGCATTTCTAAGTCTGCAATTTTTAATGGAAAGAACCTTCTTTCTATTTCATATAATAAAGATTGCTTTAACTCAGGGTTGTCATTTGATGAAATTACTTTTAATATATCCGGTTCAAGATGGTCTTTAATAAAAGGATATTTTTTCAAGAGTTGGTTACTTGATATAAAGTCATTAAGAACAATCTTAACCCAGTTTTCTTCGATTTTGGAAAAACCTCTAGCTTGAATAATGTTAAGCCAGTCTTTTGAAATATATTTTTCGGATATAACTATTCTTGAAAGATTATGCAGTATTGAAAACTCAACAATATCAGTCATTAGTTGTGAAAATAATGTCATAGATAAATTATTGTCAACAACTCTCAATAACGGCACAAATAATTCATTCTCATTTATTTTATTACCCCAAACCGCAATTGTTTCATTTTTAGGATTTAATACGACTTTTAGTTCTGAATCTACACTTTCTTTTACGAGTTTCTCAATTCTTTCTTGCAACTCGTTTTTTAACTCCCCTTCAGATTTGCAAAGAAATATGTCAGCAAGTTGATTTAGTTCTTTTTTATCTACCTTCTTTGTAGTATGGACTGCACCCGCTAATCGAATTGGATAATATTCTGATGAATTTTTTAATTGGTCAATTTCAAGTAGAAATTCTGTAGGTGTTAATATTAGAACATTATAAGTGTTCTCAATTATATCCTTTACAGTATGTATATTTTTATCCCCAGTTATAAAATATTCAATTCCAGCAGCAATACACTCCGCAAGTTGTTTTCTGTCAGAAACATCATTAGTTGATGTTCCTTTCAAATAGATTTGAAGCTCTTTTTCAATTTCTGAGAAGTCAGATACATCAAATTTAGCTTCATGATAATTTTGAAGAAAAATTCTTGTTCTATTTGCCCGACTTTTATCAGAGTCACGACAAATTTCATTAAACATTTCTTGAGCAAAATAATAATCGACTTCGTCAATTAACCAGTCAGCTACTAACGATTCAACTTCCTTATATTCATTTAAATTCTTATCTCTTAATTTAATTAGGATGTTTGCATCCAGTAAAACCTTCATTTTATCTGAATACTTTTCACTGAGTTGAAATAAATCCAAATTATTAAAATCGTACCACCATTTTATTAAATAGTTTTCTTCAATACTTCGACTTCTTACCTCATTCTTTTTTATAAAACCATACCTATCCCATAATTTCGAAGCATGTGTATAATCAGTCCTACAACTTAATGTTATGCCTGTAAATACATTTTGATATTTCTCTTTCAGCTGATCAATAAGTTTAAAAGCAATGTTTTGTCCTCGATAGTCTTCTTTAACGCATAAATGAGTAATACTAACTTTAAGATTCTTTTTGCCTAACCGGAATAAGAGGTATCCTACCACTATATCATCCTTAAGTGCAACAACAATCCATTTTTTTCTCGCATGGTCAACAAATCCACCTTCAGGCATAAATCCTAAAGTCTTAGAATGCTTATTACCTAAATCAATTACTTCTTTCAGGTAATCGCTATTTTGGTCTATATATTTAAATCTCATATCAGTATCTTATCGAGCGTTGGCAAAGATTTGGCTCTTCGACAAGCCGAAGCATCGGCTTGTGTATTGGAGCTTGCAAATGTGCCAAATGTGCGTTGGCATTTATTTTCAGTTTTTTATTATGTGAACGATCTCTTTTTACAAGAAACACAACGTATCCATAAGCTGCAATGCATCTTATATCCTATTAGTTTCCATCTGCTTAGTCTATTGTATCCGTGCATCTTATATTATAAAATTTGGTATTTCAAGTGTTTGTTTTTGCAAGAGTTTTTTCAATGTATTGGGAATGATTGATTTTTCGTGCTCTAAAATAAACATAAAGATTGTTGGTAGTACAGCGGCCGATATATTATAGAGTAGTTTTCAGTTAAATAGGGGTACTTCGGAAGTGCGACTCCCCGGTGCACATTTTTTCCGGAGCTCGAAGAAAAATATAAACGTTTCTTAATCATTGTTGTCCGGGAAAACAACTATTCCGACAATTAAATTGATTGCGCTGCGCTGCAGCTTAACGGTTTTTCTTGTCTGTTTGGCTATAACGATTTTGCTGCTCCGCAGCTGATTTTTTAGCAACAGCGTTGCGATACTATTAATAGAAGATTCCGGATGAGAAAAAATAAGCCCCATCGGGGCGGAACATTCTGCAACAGCAAGAATAAAAAGATAGCAGTAGGGGCCGGTTATTCTCCGTCCCTGATCCGACGAACAGATCGCAATGACGCACAAGGGTCTGTTCAATTAACTGTGTCAGTTGCTTTTTACCCTTAGCTCTGTGTGCTGTGATGCTGTGTGGCCGTGATGCAGTATTTTCTCGTGAATCGTAGCTCGCAGCCCTTTTTGTTTGTCCCCATTTCGAGGGCGACGAGGAATTCCGTGGCACCGCCACCGGAATGACGGAGGCGGTGAAGAAGGATTGGTGTTACCGTGATGCCGTTTTGTACTCGAAGCTTGCGGCTCGCAACGTGTAGTTCAGAGTTCAAAGTTCAGAGTTCAGAGTTGCGCTCCATGCCCTTTGCGCTATGCACCATGCCCTTTGCAATTTAACCGTTTAGCAATAGCTGGTGCCCCCGTGTTGCGTGTTGCCGTGGTTCCGTGATGCAGAAAAATTAAAGCATTATAGCATTTAAGCATTTCCGCATTCAGTCCATCAGTCCATCAGTCCATCAACGTTAAAGCTTGTGTAGTTCACCGCTAAAAGCCATTAACTCCCCACTATTTCTGAGGCCCTTTTATTTCGGCGTCTTTCCCCGAGATATGGTCGAAATATTCAATCTGCTCTTTTTGATAGACTTGAAACATCTTCTGTATCCGTTGCTGAAAATCGTTGTAGTCTTTGGCTTCGTCATTTGTCCAGGCGGCTTCGGCCAGGGCAGAAATACGCGGGAAGGTCATAAACTCCAGCCTCGATGCAGTGGCAATGGTTTCGGTCCATAAATTGGCCTGAATCCCCAGCACTTTGGGGTTTGCCAACGCCGAAACCGGCAAAAACTCTTCGGAAGGAAAGCGATACACGCTTTCGACGGGCGCAAATTTTCCGCCCCATTTCCGGCCCGAAGTGTGCTCTTCAATCTGTACAAAATCGAAGTACAGCGGGATGCGCGGACACAGGATCACCGGAAAATCCTTTTCGAGCGCTTGCAGCAGAATTTCGGGTTTATCGTGCCGCCACCACATGGTAAGGGATTTGTCGCTGTCGATACCCGACGAAACCACTTCGTCCCAGCCAATCACTTTCTTTCCCAGTGCAGCAACAGAATCAACCATCTGATGTAAAAACCAGTGCTCCACTTCCACCAGGTTTGTCAGGCCCTGCTCTTCCATCAGGCGTTTTACGCCCGGCAGTGTGGGCCATTGCTGGTTACCAAAACTCACCTCGTCGCCGCCAATGTGAATGTACTGCGACGGGAAAAGCGTGGTTACTTCGCGCAAAATATCGGTTAAAAAGGCATACGTGGCCATGTTCCCCGGGTTGAAGGTAAAGTCGGGGTGTCTTTCAGAGCCGCCGCCGCTGTACTCGGGGTAAGCTTTTACGGCAGCCGTGGCATGTCCGGGCATATCAATTTCGGGAATCACTTCGATAAAACGTGCCGTGGCATAGGCCACAATCTCTCTGATTTCGTCCTGGGTATAATACTGCGCCGGAGCCTGCCGGTTGCTTTGGTTTCCTATACCGCCCACCTCGGTCAGCAGTGGGTATTTTTTTATTTCGATCCGCCAGCCGGGTTCGTCAGTCAGGTGCCAGTGAAATACGTTGAGCTTCAAAAGCGCCATTTGGTCGAGCAGTCTTTTTACCTCGTCCACCCCAAAAAAATGACGAGATTCATCGAGCATAAAGCCCCGCCAGCCAAACCGGGGCTCGTCGTCGATCTGTGCGCAGGCAATCTCCCCCGGTGTATCGGAAAACACAAACAGCTGCAACAAGGACTGTAATCCGTAAAAACAGCCCTG
>JBKDZK010000379.1:0-9470 GCA_047971205.1 Draconibacterium sp. | reverse complement strand
TGTTGTCAAATTATCAGTATAATCAACCTCAATAGCAACACCACAATGATAAAGTAAGTCTGCACGGGCATAGACATCAGAACTAATAGCATCCCAATCATAATCCTGATCGTAAAAATTGACAGACAAGGGAGATGAAAAGCCTAGTGGAGTATAAGAATTCGCTCCATCCGGGAAGACCCGACAATTCCAATAATTAAGTATTTGGCCTAAAGCAACAGCGGTGCAACCAACTAAACATTTATTTCCAGAACTCGGATCGTCAGGACAACTGATATTAAAAGGACTTCCTTGCCCCCATTCGGTGTCCAACAAATAAGTACCGATAGAATAACTCTTAAGTGGAGAATAATCCGTTGAAGAATAAGATTCCCATTTAGATTTTAGTTTCTCGTCAGCTGTTAACTTTTTTTCTTTTATGTACCTTATTTCCCGCTTATACTCCCCCAATAAAAAATTTAACGCAGGAGGAAGGTTATTTACATCGAAATTTGAACTCAGGCCATAGCCCAAAACAGGCTCTGCATTATCTTCGGCAGAAATAACAATATAACCTATAGGGTTAAAATTTATAACCCAGAATACCAGTTCTCCATCCTGTTCAAAAGGAATAACTTCTTTTATTGTAATCGTCTTTTTGGCTATGCCCGACTCTTTTGAGAAGATATTCAGAGCCACATATTGTGCCTTTTTAAAATCGACACCTTTGGCATTTACTTGTTTAGGGAAGAGAAGAGAAGAGAAGTAAAAATTATGTTTATGAGTTTATGTGTCATTTTTAGTTTTTTAAAGGGTTAATTTATTTCATTCGGGTAAAATGTTCTTCAAGGGTACCGTTTTCAATCATTTCGTTTATCTGGCCTAATGTAAATTCTTTTAATCCACAATCCAGGCATCCCATCCAATATAATTCTTCATACGGGTCGTTATCTATAATTCTCGGTCTGATCAATTCCGCAGGCCAACTATTAACACCGTGTTCTTTGTTGTAGTTATAGTATTCTGTAAATGTTATATCAGTAAAAGAGGCATTTCGGGTACCACCTCCTACAATGT
Organism: Draconibacterium sp.; assembly: GCA_047971205.1. GTDB lineage: Bacteria > Bacteroidota > Bacteroidia > Bacteroidales > Prolixibacteraceae > Draconibacterium. The sequence goes on along the minus strand of JBKDZK010000379.1, from coordinate 8,414 downwards.
ACCCGCTTTTTAATAAATGCCTGTATTTAGGCATCAGGTTACCTTTGCTATCTATATTGTAAGAATTAAGTGTACTATCATCCAATATAGGCACTTTACTTAATCCTTCAGAGGTTACGTGAATTCGGACCTTGTCAATATAATCAAGATTCATTTTATAAACGGTTATTCCTGGCTTATTACTTACAACAATGCTTTCGTCAGCATAATCCAGTTCATCTTTTTGGCAGCCTGCCCCAATAATTAAAAAGAGCAGTGCCCAAATACATAATTTTAAAATTTTTGGTTTCATTTTTTTCGTAATTAGTCGTGAGTAAATAGTACAAAGTACTTTTTCGCATTCATGGTAACGGAAGTTACCTTGCAATAGAGAAGAGAGGTTCGGTTCTAAGCGCTAAGCAGTTCCAAACTGCTAAGCGCTTCACATCATTTCAGGTTTTAATTCTTTGTGGTGCTACGGGCCGTTTTTCATAATTGACTGTTATTGGTTGACCTGATTAACAGATGTTTAAATGTAGCAAAAGGTTGCGTGGCTGGCAATATGTTTTGCAGCAGTGGGAGAAAACCACGCAAAAGGATTTGTGCAGAGACAAAGTTTCATCCGGCCTTTAAATCCTGTTACCTGATTATTCGGCGATCATTTTCATTCTGTTCCCTAAAAGTACAGGTTTGATTCTGATCATCCGCAAAAATAATTATGATAACAAACAGACAATCAACCGGGTAAAACGACAGATCTTCCGATACGTTCAGTTTTAAACTCATTCTTTGGTACCCGAAAGATCCATCTATCCCTCAGATAAAAAACAGAGTTTGCAGTATAAATATTAACTTTTCTCACAAAAAAGCAGGTTTTATTTTCATTTTAAAAAAATATTTTGATATTTGCAGGAAATCGTAAGAAAATAGTATGAGATTCAACATTTCCATTATAAGCATTCTTCTTGGTATTCTTCTTCTAACAAGGCAGAAATGAGAATGGTATGTTGATTAACGATATTGGATAAGTAAAGCCATTCTCAGGTAAGAGGGTGGCTTTTTTCATGTTGAAAGATGAAAGTTGAAAGTCACAAGACGAAAGCTTGAAAAACTTGTAGCTTGAAGCTTGAAACTTGCAGCTAAAAAGAGAAAATAATAACTGATAAATAAATTAAAATGAGCGACAGACTGTACATTTTCGACACAACATTGAGGGACGGAGAACAGGTCCCGGGGTGTCAGTTGAATACGGTAGAAAAGATTGAAGTTGCCAAAGCATTGCAGGAATTAGGCGTAGACGTGATTGAAGCCGGATTCCCTATTTCCAGCCCGGGCGATTTCGAATCGGTAGTAGAGATTTCAAAAGCGGTTACCTGGCCCACCATTTGTGCCCTTACCCGCGCAGTTCAGAAAGACATTGATGTAGCCGCCGAATCGCTAAAATACGCAAAAAAAGGTCGTATCCACACCGGAATCGGAACATCGGATTTTCATATTTACCACAAACTCAACTCCAACCCCGAAGAGATTATTGAACGCGCTGTGGAAGCCGTGAAATATGCCAAAAAGTACGTTGAAGATGTAGAGTTTTATGCCGAAGATGCCGGTCGCACGGGTAACGAATACCTGGCCCGTGTTATTGAAGCGGTTATTAAAGCGGGTGCCACCGTGGTAAACATTCCGGATACCACCGGCTACACCCTGCCCCATGACTTTGGTGCAAAAATCAAATACCTGGTCGACAACGTACCCAACATCCACAAAGCAGTTATTTCAACCCACTGCCACAACGATTTGGGAATGGCCACAGCCAACACCATTTCAGGTATTATGAACGGTGCCCGCCAGGCAGAAGTGACCATTAACGGGATTGGCGAACGAGCCGGTAACACGTCGCTGGAAGAAGTGGTAATGACGCTGAAAACGCATTACCAGGCCTTGCAGATCGAAACCGGTGTAAACACCAAACAGATCTATCAGACCAGCCGTTTGGTTTCAACCCTGATGAACATGCCGGTACAACCCAACAAAGCAGTGGTGGGTAGAAATGCCTTTGCACATTCATCAGGTATTCACCAGGACGGGGTATTAAAAAACCGGGAGAATTACGAGATCATGGACCCGACCGATGTGGGCATTAACGAATCGGCCATTTTGCTGACAGCAAGAAGCGGGCGCGCAGCGTTGAAACACCGCCTGGAATTGTTGGGCTTTCAGTTAACCAAAGAAAAACTGGATGAAGTGTACGACGAATTCCTGAAGCTGGCCGACAAGAAAAAAGACATCCGCGACGACGATATCGCATTGCTGGTTGGAGATGCTACCCGCAAAGAACACCGCATCAAACTGAATTACCTGCAGGTGATTTCCGGCAAAAGCCTGAAACCAATGGCATCAGTAGTTTTGGATATTGCCGGTGAAAAATTCGATGCCACATCAGCAGGTAACGGACCGGTAGACGCAGCCATTTCCGCCGTTAAAAAGATCATTCACCGTCAGGTAGTGATCGAAGAGTTCCTGGTACAGGCCATTACCCGCGGTAGCGACGACATTGGTAAAGTGCACATGCAGGTGGAATACCAGGATTCGGTTTACCACGGCTTTGGCGCACACACCGATATTATCACGGCTTCGGTGGAAGCTTTCCTCGATGCCATCAATAAATTACCGGTAGGTGAATAAGTTCAAAGTTCAAAGAATAAAAATTATACGGAGATACTAGTTCTGAATCAGAATCGAACATCCGATATCCAGTATCAAGTATCAAGAATCCAGTATCAAGATTATGGAAGCAAAAACATTATTTGATAAGATTTGGGACGCACATGTGGTGAAAAAGGTTGAAGGTGGCCCCAATGTATTGTACATCGACCGCCACCTGATCCACGAAGTTACCAGCCCGGTTGCGTTTTTAGGCTTGAAAAACCGCGGCCTGAAAGTGTTTCGCCCGGACAAAACCACGGCTACGCCCGACCACAACGTTCCTACCCAGGATCAGCATCTTTCCATTAAAGATGAGTTGTCGCGCAACCAGGTGGAAAAACTGAAACAGAACTGCGCCGAGCATGGCATCGTTTACCACGATTTACAGTCGGAAGGACACGGTATCGTTCACATCATCGGCCCGGAAATGGGACTTACCCAACCCGGCATGACGATTGTTTGCGGCGACAGCCACACCTCTACCCACGGAGCCTTTGGCGCCATCGCCTTTGGTATCGGAACCAGTGAAGTGGAAATGGTATTTGCCAGTCAGTGTATTATGCAGCCCAAACCGAAAAAAATGCGCATTACTGTTAATGGCGAATTAGGAAAAGGCGTGACTGCAAAAGACATCGCACTTTACATCATTTCAAAAATTTCGACCAGCGGCGGAACAGGACACTTTATTGAATACGCAGGTTCGGCCATTACCGGACTGAGCATGGAAGGCCGTATGACCCTTTGCAACCTGAGTATTGAAAGTGGTGCCCGCGGCGGAATGATCGCCCCTGACGAAACCACTTTTGCCTACGTAAAAGGTCGTCAGTTTGCCCCAAAAGGCGAAGAATGGGAAAGCGCTCTTGCTAAATGGAAAGAACTAAAATCGGACGAAGGAGCGGTATTCGACACAGAATACGTTTACGATGCAGCCGATATTGAGCCGATGATTACTTACGGAACCAACCCGGGAATGGGTGTTGGCGTTACCCAGAGCATTCCTACTTCGGAAGGAATGGAAGGAACGGATAAAACAACCTATATAAAATCGCTGCAGTACATGGGCTACCACGAAGGTGACTCGATGAAAGGCAAAACGGTTGACTATGTATTCCTGGGCAGTTGTACCAATGGCAGAATTGAAGATTTCAGGGCTTTTGCCGGATTTGTAAAAGGCAGGCAGAAAGCTCCGGGAGTGGATGCATGGCTGGTGCCCGGATCAAAACGCGTGGAAAACCAGATCAGGGAAGAAGGTTTAACTGAAATTCTGGAAGCTGCCGGTTTTGAGCTGCGTCAGCCCGGATGTTCAGCCTGTCTGGCTATGAACGAAGACAAAATTCCGGAAGGAAAATACGCGGTATCCACCACCAACCGAAACTTTGAAGGTCGTCAGGGACCGGGCTCCAGAACGCTGCTGGCCAGCCCGCTTACCGCTGCTGCCGCCGCAGTTACCGGAGTTGTAACCGACCCGAGAGAAATGATGTAAAAGCCCCCTTTAATCCCCCAAAGGGGGAAATAGAAAAAGAAAAATTAACTACCTCGAACTCCTCCCCTTTGGGGAGGTCGGGAGGGGCCAATATTATTAAAATGTCTTACGATAAATTTTCAGTAATCAATACACCGGCAGTGCCGCTACCAATCGAGAATGTGGACACTGACCAAATTATTCCCGCACGTTTCCTGAAAGCTGTGGAACGCAAGGGATTTGGAGATAACCTGTTCCGCGACTGGCGCTACGAAAAAGACGGAACACCCAAAGCAGATTTTCCGTTGAACAACACAAAGTATTCGGGAAAAATACTGGTTGGTGGCAAGAACTTCGGAAGTGGTTCGAGCCGCGAGCACGCAGCATGGGCAATTTACGACTATGGTTTTCGCGTGGTGGTTTCCAGCTTTTTTGCCGATATTTTTAAAGGCAACGCCCTGAACAACGGACTATTACCGGTTGTTGTTACTCCGGAATTCCTTCAAAAAATATTTGATGCCATCGAAAAAAAGGCGACAACAACTTTTGAGGTGGATCTCGAAAAACAAACTTTTACAATTACAGCGACAGGAGAATCGACCGAATTTGAGATCAATCCTTACAAAAAACATTGTTTACAAAACGGTTTAGACGACATCGATTACCTGGTGGCAATGAAAGACGAGATCGCTGCATTTGAAGCCCCCTAAATCCCCCAAGGGGGACTTACGATAAGGTGTTATAATTGATGAACAATTTGGAATAGTGGATTTCAGTTCAAAGGAATCATCAATCATAAAAACAGAGAATGATAATCAATAAAATACGAATAAATATCCTCCCCTTTGGGGAGGCCGGGAGGGGCTAAAAATGACAGGAAAGACAGTGGAAGTTTTAGGAAAGCGGCTCATTATTATGGATACCACTTTGCGTGATGGTGAGCAAACCTCCGGGGTGTCGTTCAGCGATCACGAAAAGCTGAGCGTTGCCAAGGTGCTGCTTGAGGACGTGAGAGTGGACCGCATTGAAATTGCTTCCGCCCGCGTGTCGGAAGGCGAATTTAAAGGGACTCAACGCGTAATGAAGTGGGCTGCCCAGAAAGGCCACCTCGAGAAAATTGAGGTGCTGGGCTTTGTCGACGGTAAAGTATCGCTTCAGTGGATTGCCGATGCCGGTGGTAAAGTAATCAACCTGCTTTGCAAAGGTTCTTACAAACATGTAACCGAGCAGCTTCGAAAAACACCCGAAGAACACCTAAACGATGTTCGGAAAGTAATTGCCAACGCCAACGAGATGGGCATCAGGGTGAATATTTACCTGGAAGACTGGTCGAACGGAATGCGCAGCTCGAAAGACTATGTTCATTTTATGATTTCGGCCCTGCAAGAGGAACAGATCGGACGAATTATGCTACCCGATACTTTGGGTATTCTTGATCCGGACGAAACCTACGACTTTTGCCTCGAAATGATTGAAGCCTACCCGGACGTTGACTTTGATTTTCATGCCCACAACGATTACGACCTGGCCATTGCCAATGTTTTCCACGCCTTAAAAGCAGGAATCCGCTGTGTACACACCACGGTGAACGGTTTGGGTGAACGGGCCGGAAATGCACCTTTATCAAGCGTAATTGCAACCATAAAGGATCATTTAAAAATGAAAACCAATGTGAACGAAACCCAGCTCAACAAGATTTCCAAGTTGGTGGAATCGTTTTCCGGAATTCGAATCCCTACGAATAAACCGTTGATCGGGGAATTTGTGTTCACCCAATGCAGTGGGATACATGCCGACGGCGACAGCAAAAACAACCTGTATTTCAACGATCTTTTACCTGAACGTTTTGGCCGAATTCGCCAGTATGCACTCGGAAAAACATCGGGCAAGGCCAATATCAAAAAGAACCTGGATGAACTGGGCATTGAGCTGGATGCTGAATCGCTGAAAAAAGTGACGAACCGGATCATCGAGCTGGCCGACGAAAAGGAATCAATCACCAACGAAGACCTTCCGTACATTGTTTCCGATGTGCTTCACAGCGACCTGGTGGAACAAAAAGTGAGGGTGGTGAATTACTCCATCACTTACACCATGGGGCTTCGGCCGGTTGCCAATGTGGCGCTGGAGATCGACGGAAAAGAATACGAGGAATACAGCGATGGCGACGGTCAGTACGACGCCTTTGTAAAAGCGCTCCGCAGAATTTACCAACGACTGGGCAAATCGTTCCCAAAATTGGTAGATTACGTGGTTACCATTCCGCCCGGCGGACATACCGATGCACTTGTTGAGACCGTCATTACCTGGCAGAACAGCCGCGAATTCAAAACCAAGGGGCTCGATCCGGATCAGAATGCTGCGGCGATTAAAGCCACCATCCGCATGCTGAACATTATTGAAAATGAATTCAACCCGGGAGTTCTGGATAAGTTATTAAATCCAGTCCAGTAACCCAGCATGAATTAATTTCGTTAGATTTGAAAAAACAGCTTATAATGAAGGCTATAGAAATAACTTCACAAACTGATACGGAGGGAATCCTGAAAATTGACATTCCGCTTTTACAAAAAAATAAAAAAGTACGTGTGCTTATTTTATTGGAAGAAAACGAGACTGAAGACGATAAACTTTGGCTGTATAATCTGTCTAAAAACCCTTCTTTTGATTTTCTTAATGAACCGGATGAAGACATCTATTCATTAAACGATGGAGAAAAGATCTGTCATGTACAAGAATAGTATCGTTTTAGTTCCTTTCCCTTTTGATGACTTCTCTGGAACCAAAGTCAGACCTGCCATTTGCCTGACTTCCGGGATTGGTGTTTACGGACACATTATCATCGCATTTATTTCAAGCAGAATTAACCAGCCTGGGGAAAAGTTCGACATCCGGATAAAAAAGGAAGACGCACTGTTTCCCGGCACAGGTCTTCGGACAGATTCTGTAATAAAACTCCATAGAATGACAACTATCCCTGCACATTTAATCCATCGGAAGCTGGGGGAGGCAAATAAAATTCTTACAGAAAGAATTGACACCAACCTTTTAAAATTATTTGAATTAAAATAGAACATTTTTAAATGAAACTAAACATTGCAATACTTCCCGGAGACGGGATCGGGCCTGAGATCGTAGAACAGGCAATGAAATCGGTGAAAGCAATTGCGCAGAAATTCAATCACGAACTTGAATACCAATACGGATTAACCGGTGCTGCTGCCATCGACCAGGTGGGTGATCCCTACCCTGCCGAAACACACGATTTATGCATGAAATCGGACGCGGTTCTTTTTGGAGCCATTGGCGATCCAAAGTTCGACAACAACCCGAAAGCACCGGTGCGCCCCGAACAAGGTTTGCTGGCCATGCGCAAAAAACTGGGTTTGTACGCCAACATTCGCCCGGTAGAAACGTTTGAGTCGTTGTTGCATAAATCGCCTTTGCGCCGCGAATTGGTGGAAGGAGCTGATTTTGTTTGTATTCGCGAATTGACCGGAGGAATGTATTTTGGCGAAAAAGGCCGTAAAGACAATGGAAATACCGCATTCGACACCTGTATTTACACGCGTGAGGAAGTGGAGCGTATTTTAAAACTGGGGTACGAATTTGCTGCTAAACGTAATAAAAAGCTTACTGTTGTAGACAAAGCCAACGTATTGGAAAGCTCGCGTTTGTGGCGTGAAGTGGCCCAGGAAATGGCTCCCAACTATCCCGATATCAAAACGGAATACATGTTTGTGGATAATGCTGCCATGCAGATCATTCAGTGGCCCAAGAATTTCGATGTAATGGTAACTGAAAACATGTTCGGCGACATCCTTACCGACGAGGCAAGCGTAATCACGGGTTCGCTGGGATTATTGCCATCTGCATCCGTTGGTATCCACACCTCTGTTTTCGAACCCATTCACGGTTCGTATCCGCAGGCTGCCGGGAAAGACATTGCCAACCCGATTGCCACCATCCTTTCGGCTGCCATGATGTTTGAATATGCTTTCGACCTGAAAGAAGAAGGCAAACTGATCCGCGATGCTGTGGCTGCTTCAATGAAAGAAGGCTTTGTTACCGAAGACATTGCTGAAGGGCTGGCTTACAAAACTTCGCAGGTGGGCGACTGGATTGCACACCGGATCGAAAAGAATTAAGGAAAATAAAGAAAATTCTTGAAGTTGACTATCCCCGTGGCAGAGCCAAGGAGTATTACGCCAACTTCATTTCAGCTAAATCGCTGAAAACCGAATTTTCTTTATTTCACCCCTCTGTCAGC
>JBKDZK010000378.1:0-8335 GCA_047971205.1 Draconibacterium sp. | reverse complement strand
CAAAGTAATTTGCTGCTGAATACCGGGCCGTTACCTGACGGAAAGATACATCCTGAAGATTTGAGTACACTGAAAGAAGTAAGTAAATACGTGGAAAAATCGGGGTTCCCCCAATAGGCATTCAACCGTAAAAACTATATAATCACTTATAAGAAAAATGATTCACAGAATGAGAGTTAAAAATGGAGTACGATTGCTCATTTTTATAGTGTTGATGGCATGTTCCAATACAAAGGAATCACAACCCCGGTTAGATATTGGAAAAATGATTCAGCCTACCCCGCGCTATTCGGTACTGGAACATGACGATTACTGGGTGTGGGGAGGTTCCATGGTAAGAACCGAAGATGGAATTTGCCATATGTTTTACAGCCGCTGGCCCAAATCGGGGCCATTTAGCAACTGGATTTTTGATTCCGAAATAGCCTATGCAACCACCAACAATCCGGGTGGTCCTTATACATTTCAGAAAGTTGTGTTGAACGGAAGGGGCACTGACCATTGGGATAAGGATATGGCCCACAATCCCCATATCAAAAAGTTTGGCAACAAATACTACCTGTATTTTGTATCGCACAATGTAAAAGATTTGGGGCTGGGACATCGATCAAATCATACTTTTTCGCAATGTATTGGTGTTGCGGTTGCCGATTCTCCGGTGGGGCCATGGAAGATTTGCGAACAGCCAGTAGTAGAAGTGCAGGAAGGAAAAGCTGCTCATGGCTACGTTACCAATCCATCGGTTTGCCAACGCCCCGATGGCACTTTCCAAATGATTCTTAAGTCGAGGCCCGAAAACTGGAGGGAAATTGAAGGCTTTACCTCGATTCATTGTATAGCAACTGCCCCAACACCGGAAGGCCCGTTTACCATTGCAGAAAAGCCAATTTTAACAGAAGCTACTGCAGAAGACCCGTTTATGTGGTTTAGCGATGGGAAATACTATGCCATTGTCGACGACCAGTACGGAGATTATATCGGCACAAAAGGATTGGCACTTTTCGAATCGAAAGATGGGATAAACTGGAATGCCTCGGACAATCCAATGGTATCCAAAGTGCAGATTTTATGGGAAGACCAAACAATCACCCAACTGAAACACCTCGAAAGACCGCAGTTGTGGTTCGATGAAAACGGTGTGCCGGCCATATTGTTTTGTGCTGCCCAGGTTCTTGATGAAAACGGTGAATTAAACAGTTTTAATGTTCACATTCCGCTTAAATTACAACAATGAAATCACTTAAGATGACTACACAACTGAAAATATCGTCCTACTTTATCATTATATCAACCCAAATGAATAGAGTGATTATGAAACAGAAGCATTATTCATTACTTGTTTTGATTGGTTTAGCCTTATGGGCTGGCAGTTGTAAACAGGCTGAAGTAGAGAAACAGCCCAATATCATTATCTTTTTTACCGATGATCAGGGTTACGGTGACCTTGGGTGCTACGGTGCACAGGGATATGAAACGCCCAATATCGACGGACTTGCCAGCCAGGGCATCAAGTTCGAACAATTTTATGTGCCGGCTTCGGTTTGTACGCCATCGCGCGCTGCCCTGCTCACCGGCAAATACCCCAAAAGAGTAGGTTTGCACGAAGCCGTCCTTTATCCATACTCCACTCATGGGCTTTCTCCCGATGAGCTAACGATTCCAGAGTTGTTAAAACCACTGGGCTATTCCACTGCCTGTATCGGGAAATGGCATCTAGGACATCTGGAGGAATTTATGCCCAATAACCAGGGATTTGATTATTTCTACGGAGTACCGTATTCAAACGATATGGATGGATATTTTTACAAACACAACCAGTTTCAATCACCGCCGTTGCCGGTATATAAAAACAAAGAACTTGTAGAGGAAGGTCCTAACCAGGATTACCTAACCAAACTGTGGACTGAAGAAGCGGTTAACTATATTCGTAACAACAGCAAAAATCCGTTTTTCCTTTACCTTGCCCATAACATGCCGCATACCCCCTGGCACGCATCTGAAGAATTCAGGGGAAGCAGCCAGCGCGGATTATATGGCGACATCATCCAGGAACTTGACTGGAGCATGGGAGAAATCATTAAAACCCTGGAAGAAAAAGGTATAAGAGAGAATACCATAATTATTTTCACTTCGGATAACGGGCCTGTTACAAGGTTGAAAAACGGAGGCACTGCCGGACCGTTACGTGGAAGCAAAGCGACGACCTGGGAAGGCGGCATGCGTGTTCCGGGAATTGTGAGCTGGCCGGCAAAAATACCTGCCGGAATTACCTGCAACGAACCGGTATCAACCATGGATTTATTGCCCACACTGGTTAAGCTGGCAGGAGGTAAATTACCCGAAGGACTTCAACTCGACGGTAACGATATCAGGGAGTTATTTTTTAATCCGAAAGAAACGAAAAGACAAAACTACGAAATGCTATACTACGGGCGCAATGGCGATTTGGAAGCTTATACCGACGGAGTATGGAAACTTCATATTGAAAAGCAAATAGGATGGTCTGCAGAAAATGGTGAATTCCCAATTAGCCTCTATAATTTGCAACAAGACATTGGCGAAAAAAAGAATGTGGCCGATGACTACCCTGAAATTGTAAAAAGAATAAAAAAACAGATGGAACACATGGATAGCCCAATGGTTGACAACTTAAAGTAAACCGTCAAATAAAATCAATGAAACAAAACGACTATAAAATATCCGATATGAAACGAACGCTAATTTACATTTGTTTGATTGCTCCCGATTTTGTGCATGAAGAAGTTACTCCTCACTTTTTTCAAAAATCATTTGAGTTTATCAAACAACAAGCGAAATCAGATAAACCCTTCTTTTTGTACTTACCATTGCCTTCGCCACATACACCTATTTTGCCAACCGAAGAATGGCTGGGTAAAAGCGGCTTAAATCCATATGGCGATTTCGTTATGATGGTGGATGATTATATGGGGCAATTGGAAGCGACCATTAGAGAAGCCGGAATTGAAGAAAACACCCTGATTATTTTTACCAGCGACAACGGATGTTCGCCACGTGCAAATTTCCCTGAGTTGATTGCCAAAGGACATAACCCCAGTTATATTTTCAGAGGGCACAAAGCCGATATTTTCGAAGGCGGGCACAGGGTTCCGTTCATCGTAAAATGGCCCAAAGCAATCCAGCCCGGTACTACTTGCGAAAAAACGATCTGTCTTACCGATTTGATGGCAACCTGTGCTTCCGTTACCGGTTCTGAATTGGCAGATAATTCAGCAGAAGACAGCTACAGCCTGCTGCCATTGTTTAAGAACCCGACAGAAGGCGATTTTCATAGAAAACCCACAGTCCACCACTCAATAAACGGAAGTTTCGCCATCCGCAAAGGTGATTGGAAATTCATCCTTTGTCCCGATTCCGGAGGTTGGAGTTATCCGCAGCCGAAAAAGGACAATACTGATGGCTTACCACCTTTTCAGTTGTACAACCTAAAGAATGACCCGGGAGAACAAAACAACCTTTACGGCAAATATCCTGAAGTTGAGCAGGAACTAAAGCAGGAGTTGATTGCCTTGATTCAAAACGGAAGGAGTACACCTGGCGTAGCGCAGCAAAACGACGGAGACCAATCGTGGCCTCAATTAAACTGGATGAGAGCAAATGCTAATTAAGTCTTAGCTTGTATACTTTTTTAAAAAAAAATGAAATTCGCATTAAGAACAATACTGTTGCATTGCACATTTTTCTTTTTCCTTTTTAGTGTAAATGCAAATAATGAAAACAAGTCGGTTACTGTTGCGCCAGTTTTTGATTCTCACATGGTGCTTCAGCAAAAGCAACCCATTCATATTTGGGGAACAGCTGCCTCTAACGAACTTATTGAAGTTGAACTGGATGGTAATATTAAAGAGGTTACAGCGAGCGCAAACGGTGACTGGTCGGTTGTTTTTCCCAAAAGAAAGGCGTCGTTCAATCCCATTGAGTTACGGGTGAACCATCAACGTTTTATCGATATATTGGTTGGCGAGGTATGGCTTTGTGCCGGACAATCAAACATGGCTTTCCCTTTAAACAAAAGCGATTTTCCCAATTGGGAAGACAATTGCAGCAATGCAAACCTACGCCTGCTCAGGATGGAAAATATCAGGGCCGTAGCCAAAGAAGGTTATACACAGGAAGAACTGGCCCGTTGCAATACCAACGATTTTTTTAGGGGAAACTGGAGCCAAAGCAATCCCGGCAGTGCCCGCAATTTTTCAGCCGTTGCCTGGATAATGGGAAACAAACTAACCCACGAATTAAATGTTCCGGTTGGGCTAATACAGGTGGCGGTTGGCGGAAGTGCCATGAATAATTGGTTGCCTCCGCACATTCTGAAAAATCATCCTTTAACTGAAGGACTTTACAAAACTGACTGGCTTGAAAATGAAGAAGTCTTCGTTAATCACAGGAAAAGAGCAAAGGCAGCCTTTCAACATGTGCTAAAAGAAGGCGAGCCATTTATTCCTGGCGAAATGCCGTATCGCTGGATGTGCGAACCGGGCTTTCTGTTCGAGGCCGGAATAGCTCCGCTGGAAGGGTTAAACTTTAAAGGTGTGGTCTGGTATCAAGGCGAATCCGACGCCTGGTCGGATAAAGCAGCCTACGATGCCAAAGAGCTTTTCGGGGAACTGATAAGCAGTTGGAGGAATCATTTTGAAAAGAAAGAACTTCCGTTTGTTTTTGTTCAACTTCCCGCCTATAAATCGGCTCCGTGGCCAATTATGCGCGAAGTACAGCGGATGGCCGACAAAAATATCCCCAATACCAGCATGGTGGTTACCATCGATTTGGGCTTAAAAGAAAACATACATCCTTCCGACAAAACACCTGTTGGTAACCGATTGGCAAATATGGCGTTAAGAGATGTTTATAAGCAAAAAAAACTTGCCAGCTTTCCCTGTCTGAAAAAGATAAAAGCCAAAGACAACAGTCTTATTCTGTTGTTTGATAATTGTGAAGCCGGATGGCAGCAAATTGCTGATGCAATACCGGGATTTGAGTTAAAAGATAAGGACGGTAAATATTATCCCGCCGCTGCAGAAATTACAGGGAAAACAACTATTGTTTTAACTTCAAAAGCAGCCGCCCCTAAAGGTGTCAGGTACGGATGGGCTCCTTTCCCTGAGCCAGCGTTGAAACTGTTTAATAAAGCAGGACTTCCGCTGGGGCCGTTTGTTGTCGATTTAAAAGGTAATTCAAATTTATAGAATCATTAAAATGAGCGTAAAAAAGAAAATCGCATCTATTTTTTTGGCTTCATTGTGCACGTTTGTTTTTTTAAAGAATGCAAATAGCCAGGAGGTGCCTGTTAAAAGTAAGATTGACCATGCGGACAGAATGCAATGGTGGAAAGATGCACGCTTTGGCATGTTCCTTCACTGGGGCGTTTATTCCGGTTTTGGAGGCGAATGGAATGGAACGGATTACGGGAAAGAAACAAGTGGTCCCAGCGCCGAATGGATTTACCTGAAAGTAGATATTCCGCGCGAAGATTATGAAAAAGCGGCATGGGAATTCAACCCTGTTCATTTCAAGGCTGCCGAATGGGTAAAAATGGCGAAAGAGGCCGTTATGAAATACATGGTGCTAACCTCGAAACACCACGATGGTTTTGCCCTTTTTGACACGAAAGCTTCGGACTGGAATATCATGAAAGCGTCGCAGTATAAAAAAGATTTGATTAAAGCTTACATCGATGAATGTCACAAGCAAGGCATGCGCGTTGGTTTGTATTATTCGCACGAAAAAGACTGGTATCACAGCCGGAAAGTAAGGAACTATACATCGCCCGTTTCTAAAGATTATAAAAAACTGGTTAAGACCCACTTGAAGGAGCTCCTGACCAACTATGGACAAATAGACCTGATATGGTTTGACATGGGCATAAATGAGCACAAAGAGTTAAACCAGATGTGCCACGACATGGTAAGAAAATACCAGCCCGAATGCATTATCAGCAGCCGCATTGGCAGTGGACTGGGCGATTATAAAAACCTGGGAGACCGCGAATTGGCCAATCCGGGAGAAGAAGGTTACCTTGAATCGATTATGACCCTTCGTCTGAACTGGGGCTACGATAAAAACGACAGTGAATGGAAATCGTCGGAAGAAGTAATCTCGATGCTTTCGAAATGTGCCTGCCGAAACTCCAATTTCCTGTTAAATATTGGGCCGCAACCTGATGGGCGTTTTACCCCGGAAGAAATGGTACGCCTTGAAAAAGTGGGAAATTGGACCCGGAAAAACGGAGATGCAGTTTATAACACAAAAGGTTCGCCTTTTAAAGGTGAATACAAATGGGGCTCCCTTACATCAAAAAACAACAAAGCTTACTTACATCTTTTTGGCTGGCAAGGTGGAGATATTCAGACAAACGGGATTGTTTCAAAGGTAAAAAAGGCATATCTACTTCATAATAAAGAAGAACTGAGATTTGAGCAAACTCCCGACAATGCTGCCTTAAAGATTTTTGTTTCGGAACAAGAAAAACAACAACCGATTCCGGTAGTTGTTCTCGAACTGGAAAACAAACTGGAAGTTGATGTGGCAGCAGGTCCAACCTGGCTCCCGCCAGTTATTAAGCACATGCCACGTAAAGAGGTGACTGGAATTGCAAAATCAGTTGAGGGTACTAAATTTATTATCGGAGACAGTACTAAAGAACATAGCTTCTCTTTGAATGAAGACATCGAATACCGGATCAATCAAAACGGTAAAATCAGGCAGGTACAGGGATTTCACCTTGAAGATGGAAAACAATACAGCGTAGTTTACACATTGGATCACGATCCCAAGATTAACATTATCACTGCTATTGCCGGTGAAGACATGGTAGAGAATTTATAGCTTATTTATTGAGTATTGGAGTTGTATTATTAAAAACGGTACAGACAATCAGTTACCGCAAAAGTCTTAAAACGGCCATTTAGGGTTCATAGTTTAGATCCAAAATTAGAAAAGCGCTTAAGATCGTTGACTTCAGAATTTTCTATTTAAAAGTTAGACCTGATCTGATAGTAAGACATTTTCTCTTGGAATGATAAGCGGAAAAGAAGGACTGAATTGTCCCTTTTGACCAAAAGCTGATTTTAAGTGCAAAATAAGTTACAAAACCATTCTTTACTGGACACAAAATCAGCTGATTTGCAGCTGATTAATTCCCTTGATTATCAGCTTTTTACTTTTATACCCTTTTCATGATTTTCACCAAGTAGAAACATCATGGAAACACTTCTAGTTAATAACTCAAATAACTTAGTATTAAATGAACTTTCTGCGGAAAAACAAATTGTGCCTTCGACACAATCACCCCTTCTATGTTGTAATCTTACTCCATCCAACTCGCCCAAATTCGGCTCCCGCGTTCCTCGTGATTATCGATCCGAAGGTGAACATCAATTTCCTGTTGCATTTCTTCAACATGCGAAATCACGCCAACAATTCGGTTTTCCTTTCGCAGCGATTTTAAGGTATCAAAAACAACTCCCAGCGATTCTTTGTCCAGAGAACCAAATCCTTCGTCGAGGAAGAAAAAGTTCTGGTTCGATTCGGTAATTTTCTGAATGTTGTCGGCCAGTGCCAGAGCCAGAGATAAAGCTGCCTGAAAAGTCTGGCCACCGGAAAGCGTTTTTACACTTCTGATCTTTCCACCATTCATAAAATCGCGCACCTGGAAATTATTGTCAGGAGTGATCTCTAAACTTAGTTTTTGCCGTGTAAGTTGAAAGAAACGATCGTTGGCGGCATTGCATAAGCTTTGCAGGTAAACAGAAGATATATAGTTAACAAAACCACTGGCTTTGAACAGCGATTTCATTGTTTTGAGGTTCTCAGCACGAAATTCCAGCTTTTCCAGTTCTTTCCGCAGTGCAGCCTGGCTTTTCAAATCTTTTTCAAGTTTTTTTAGCTGTTCTGAGATTTTCCCCAGCTCCTGGTTCTTCCTAACAACCTGCTCCTTTAACAAAACAATGTCGGCATTTAATTTCTGATGCGTTTCCTGATCGTATACACGTTCGCCAATGTCCTTCTGTAATTGATCCAACAGCGAGTTAGCACGTAAAAACTGATCTTTAAAATGAGCTATTTTTTGTTTTTCAGCACCCGGATTAAACGATTCCGACAAGATTGCCGTAACCTCCTCTATGGAATTGTAGGTCGATTTCTCCAGCTGTTCCGATATTTGCTGTTTCAGATTTTCCAAGCTGTGTTTATCCTGCTCCAGCTCCTTCTTACTGACCTGCACCCCACCGGATAAAGTGTCCCGCAATTTGCTTTTCTCCGTAATTTGCTTTGTTATTTCAGTAAAGGATTTTTCTAA
>JBKDZK010000377.1:0-3118 GCA_047971205.1 Draconibacterium sp. | reverse complement strand
TATGGCAGGAATGACTTCCGAAGAACGTTCGTACAAAAATGTAGGAGGGAGTAAAAACAACATTCCTGCCAACGATGAAGCTCTATGGTATCTTGATGCGGCCACCGAAGGGGACATTATTGGTGGAGGTGCTACCAAAAGCAGAATGATATCCTACATAGGCAGAATAAATTACTCATATATGGGTAAATATCTACTAACCGCAAATGTAAGACGAGACGGCTCATCTCAATTCGCAGACGGATATAAATGGGGAGTTTTCCCATCATTTTCAGCAGGTTGGAGGATTTCAGATGAAGCCTTTTTTAAGGGATTAAACCTCGCAGCCATCAATAGCATAAAGCTTCGTGGAGGCTGGGGGCAATTGGGTAATCAAAATATACCTGCCAACTCTTATATAACATTACTGAGTGGCAATAACCGTGACCAATATCCTTTTGGAACAGATGAAGAATTAACTCAAGGTTACCGCCCTGCAAATGCAGGAAATCCTGAGATACAATGGGAGACTCACGAGCAAACGAATATAGGTATTGATGTTGCAATGTTCGACAGCAGGTTGGCATTTTCCGGAGAATATTATATCAAAAATGTAAGGGATATGATATTAGGACTACCCGTACCCGTATATTCAGGACAACCTGCCCCCCTTGTTAACTCAGGGACTATGCAAAACAAAGGCTTGGAGTTAAATCTCGAATATCACAAAAACAACG
Organism: Draconibacterium sp.; assembly: GCA_047971205.1. GTDB lineage: Bacteria > Bacteroidota > Bacteroidia > Bacteroidales > Prolixibacteraceae > Draconibacterium. The sequence continues at coordinate 2,402 of JBKDZK010000377.1, read as the reverse complement.
GAGAATTTACCTATTCGTTAGGTGCGAATATTAGCTTTAACAAAAACAAAATAACAAGTCTTTCTGGCGGTGAACCCCTGGCTGGCGGTAATTTTAGGGCAGGAAATGCTACTTTAACGGAAGAGGGAAGAGCCGTATCTGAGTTCTATGGATGGAAAGTTGAGGGTGTTTTCCAGGATCAGACAGAAGTTGATGCTGCAAATGCTTTGGCAAAAGCTTCCGGCAACGGCGAATATTATCAGTCGGCAGGAACACGTGCTGGAGATTTTAAGTTTGTAGATATAGATGGAAATAGCATAATAAATAATAATGATAAAACTTTCATCGGTTCTCCCCATCCTGATTTTTTCTACGGTTTTAACGCAAATCTAAGTTACAAGAATTTCGAGTTAAACATGTTGTTTCAGGGAGTATATGGCAACGAGGTGTTTTTTGCCGATAAATATTATAGTTGGAATCCAAATGGTAGTTTCAATATTGTAAAAAAAGCATACGAAAGTGCATGGAATGGTAAAGGTAGCACAAACTCAATGTTCAGCATAAGTAACGACAATTCTAACAATAACACACGTATTTCCGACTGGTATGTTGAAGACGGTAGCTACTTAAGACTTAAAAATATAGAGCTGGGCTATAATATTCCTACTCATATTCTTAGTAAGATAAAGATAAGTAGGGCAAAAATATATGTTGCTGCCGAAAATCTATTCACCATTACTGCATTTCCTGGCTTAGACCCAGAGACCGGTGAAAACCACGGAACTCTGTCTTTAGGTCTTCAGCAATATATTTATCCTGTTTCAAGAACATTTATGGGCGGAATAAGACTTACCTTATAAATTTAAACTCAAAACGAAATGAAGAATTTTAATAAATATAGAATCAAAACTATTTCAACACTGCTGTTAGGATGGTTTTTATTGGGAGGGTGTTCAGAATCATTTCTAGATATTCCCCCACTCGGACAGCAGAGTGAGGAAGCATTTAATCCCGAGGATGCCGTTGTGGCATGCTACAATGCACTGAACCCCTATAATCTACAATGGCAGATTTGGTATCATTACCACTTAGGCGAGATGATTACAGACAATTGTTATAAGGGAGGGCAATCCTCATCCGATGCTCCGGGCATTTTGATGCTAGCTCAGAATAGTACATTGCCAGACAATAATAATGTTCTAACGTATTGGCGCGTTTGTTACCAGCAAATTTACCGTCAGAACTGGACTCTACAGGGACTAAATAGCATTACGACAATCAGCGATGACGAACGAAACAAAATGGTTGCGGAAGTCAAGTTTTTGCGGGCTTACAGCTATTTTATGTTGGTACGGGCATTCGAGAATGTACCTTTAATCACAGAGCCTCTGTCAGTTTCCGATATAAAAATGGATAAATCACCCGCAACGGCGATATGGGCACGAATTGAGAAAGACCTCAACGAGGCCATTCCATATCTAAAGCGGCAAAGCGAGATTAATCTATCCTCCGATTTTGGCAGAGCAACTAAAGGAGCTGCACAGGCTTTGCTTGCCAAAGCATATCTCTATCAGAAGAAATATGCCGAATGCGAAACAGTTGCCGGAGATGTGATTAGTTCAGGAGACTACACTCTAACGCCTGATTATAAAGATGTTTGGAGTGGAGAAAGCGAACATGGTGATAGTGGTACAATCTTCGACATAGTATATACATCAAGTGACATTGGTAGGCATATTTCCTATTGGGCAATATCGCAACGTAGCCGCAACTGGAGGGGCTGGGGTATGTGCTGTCCTTCTGCAGATTTACTTAATGAATTTAAACAAGAGCCGGGAGATCCCCGCATTATCTGGACATTCCAATTTAACAATGATATTTCCGAAGGAAGAACTGTCAGTAATGAAGGTTATGACAATCCTGACTTGATGCACAGTCGAAAGGCGTGGAATGCCTTATCAAAAGACCCTACCAACGGCAACTATGGGAAGAACTACAAAGTACTCCGCTATGCCGACGTATTGTTGATGTACGCAGAGGCTGCCAATGAAAACGGACATACGGCAGACGCTCTTGATAAACTAAACATGGTTCGCAAGCGAGCTCGTGAGTCCAGTGTTACCGACCCCGAGAGGGAGTTTGTAAATTATGCACTTCCATCACTACCTGCAGAACAAAGGGTTCCGGACGTAACTATAAGCGACAAGGAAGAACTGAGAAATGCAATATGGCACGAACGCCGTTTAGAATTTGCCACCGAAGGGAACCGTTTTTTCGAGCTTGTTCGACAAGGACGCGTGGGAGAGGTTATGAGATCATACGAATCCAGGGGAGGCAAACAAGGATACGGCAAAAATTTTGATGACAATAAAAACGTACGTTGGCCTATTCCCCAGGTGGATATCGACCAAACACTCGGGGTA
>JBKDZK010000376.1:0-2386 GCA_047971205.1 Draconibacterium sp. | reverse complement strand
GTGCGGGAATTATCCAGTCGTGGAATGCCAACAAAAAGAAAGACTGGACCTGCCCCGTTATCATCGACAATATGATGAACCTGGAACTAATGTTTGAAGCGACCAAGTTTTCAGGAGACTCTTCGTTTTATAAAATTGCTGTAACCCATGCCGACAATACGATTAAGAATCACTACCGGCCCGACTACAGTACCTGGCATGTTGTAGATTACGATCCTGAAACCGGAGACATCCGCCACAAAAATACGCATCAGGGATTTTCGGATGAAAGTGCATGGTCACGTGGTCAGGCGTGGGGAATTTACGGATTTGCCCTTTGTTACCGCGAAACCGGCGAGCGCAAATACCTCGAGCAGGCTGAAAAAGCTTTTGAGTTTCTGGCCAACCATCCCAACATGCCAGCTGACGGCGTTCCTTACTGGGATTTCAATGCTCCCAACATTCCGAATGAAAATCGTGATGCTTCCACGGCAGCCATTTTGGCCTCTGCCCTGTACGAAATATCAACTTACGACAACAGCGAATACTACAAAGGTTGGGCAGATAAAATCGTTCAAAGCCTGTCAAGTGCCGAATACCGGGCCAACCTGGGAGAAAACGGCCAGTTTATTCTGAAACACTCAGTCGGAAGTTTGCCGCATAACTCGGAAGTGGATGTACCACTCAACTATGCCGATTACTATTTCCTGGAAGCACTGAAAAGAAAACGCGATCTGGAGAGAAAGTAACAGAAGCTTTTGATAAAAATGAGTTATCCAGGGCCTGTTCCTTGTTGCTGGCGTATTATGAGAAAAGTGATAATGCCCGGCGACTAAAAAAGCAGCAACATTTTAAAAAACGGCCTTTCAAAGAACCAAGATGAAAACTACAAAGTACGGATATTTCAATTAACGTTAGCCGAAGTACCAAGGATTTTTTACGGCTCCGTAACCCACCACCACTACTTCTGCCAAATCGGTTACTGCTCCTGTTAGGTGCTGAACAAAATTGAAAGGGCACAAATATGCCTTATAACAGGTGTTTGAAGAAGAAGCCGGTACCTATTTATTTAGTATAATCCTGAAAGTTGTACCCTTGCCAACCTCTGACCATTTGATGAATATTTTGCCGCTGTGGTAGATTTCAACGATTCTTTTGGCAAGTGACAAACCAAGGCCCCAGCCTCGCTTTTTGGTGGAAAACCCCGGTTGGAAAATCGTTTTGTGATTGGACTTCGGAACCCCGCAACCCGAGTCGGTAACATCGATTGTTACGTTCTTTTCTTTTTCCGTAATGGCAACTGTAATGCTTCCTTCGTTAACCATCGCATCGATGGCATTTTTACACAGGTTCTCGATCACCCACGAAAAAAGGGCGGCGTTTAAAGGTACTTCTATGGAAGCGCTTTCGTCATAGTTGGCAATAAACTTCACTTTGTTGGAAGATCTTGTTTTCAGGTAGCTTAATGCCGAATTTATTACCTCAACCACATTGATACGCAGTAACTCCGGTTTGGAGCCAATTTTTGAAAAGCGTTCCGTAATGCGCTCCAGCCTTGAAGTGTCGCGTTCGAGTTCTTTTACAAGGTCTTCATCAACGTCTTTTAATTTGAGCAATTCAATCCAGGCCATCAGGGAAGAGATGGGAGTGCCGAGTTGGTGTGCTGTTTCTTTTGACATGCCTACCCACACCTGGTTTTGTTCGGCCTGGTTAGTAGCCAGGAAAGCAAAATAGGCCACCACAATGAAAACCATAATCACAATCAGCTGAATGACAGGGTACAGGCGAAGATTTCGAAGGATGCTTGATTCGCGGTAGTACAATAACTGATAGTCACCTCCATCCAGCGTGATTTTAATGGGGTCAATATAATCTTTCATTTTAAGAAGCTCCCTTTTCAGTGCTTCCTCTCTGTGTCCGTCGGAATAATGAATGTTGGCATCTATGTTAAAGGTCCCATCAGCATTTACTATAATAATAGGAATAGTGGTATTGTTTTGGATTATTTCGGTCAGAAAAACAAGATAATTGGTATTTCTGTTATCTGTATTTGCCAACGCTTTCTCGCTGGCCGTTGATGCATCCGGATTGATGAGTTTGCCTTGTTCGTCACGAAGAATAATATCTATGCTGTTAAAGCGTTTGTTGGCTTCGGCCCAGAGCTCTACTTTATTTCGTTCTTCCCGGGCCATTTTTTGGGTTAGCCAGTTGGTATAAAGCAGCGATGCAACACCAATGCTTATCGCTGCAATAAGCAATAAGATTTTTCCCCGCCGTCTTTTCAGATAAATATCCAATGTAAGTGGTTTTAGTACTCTGTAGCAAACGACTTAAAGATAAAAATATTATACTGAATTGTGTTTGTTTGAGAAATAAGGATAAGCCGGTTTGTCTGCTTATTTTCCCA
>JBKDZK010000375.1:0-6259 GCA_047971205.1 Draconibacterium sp. | reverse complement strand
CGTGTTCCAGCTGCGCCTGTACAAAAAAGGCAAACAGAAGCGGAACAATAAAGGTTAATTTTTTCATGATGATATAATGTTTAGAATTTTGATTGTCAATTAAAAAGAATGGGTATTGGCTCAACCAACTCCCCTACAATTTTTCTTCCGTGCAGTTCGCTGGCACCGGTCAGCCTGCTGATTTCTTCCACGTTCGAGTCCAGCACTTTCCCGGCCACTAAAATGATGATCTGTCCTTCGGCTTCCTGCATCATTTTCCGGATGGTTTCCTGTCCTTCCAGTGCGGTAGCTTTACCTCCCGAAGTGAGGATACGTTTGATTCCGGGAATGGTTTTCAAAACACGTACGCCTTCCACGGGGTCGTCCATTTCGTCAATGGCTTTGTGGAAAGTTACCGGTAGAGGCTGTGCATATTCAGCCAAAAGCCGGGTATTTTTTTCATCGATCTTATTGTCCGGGGTCAGCAAGCCAAAAACCACTCCGTGAGCACCGGCTGCTTTGGCCTGGTCGATGGCCACTTTCATTTGTTCCACTTCTTCCGGGGTATGAACAAAATTACCGCCCCGCGGGCGCGCCATGGTCATAACCGGGATGGATAGCTCCGAACAGGCCTGCTTCATTAATTCGAATGAGGGGGTGAGTCCGTCCTGGGCAAGGTCGGCGCATAACTCAATGCGGTTGGCGCCTCTTTCGGCTGCCATTTTTGCTTCTTTCAGCGATTCTACACAAGCTTCCTTTATCATAAATAAACCGGTATTGATTCTATCTCTCAAAGATAAAGAATTGAGGCTTCGTCTTTGAAACTTTTGAGAATAATCGAAAAATTTTAAAAAGTCTGCGGGGTTTTAATGCTTGAATATTCGGGCAAAACACTTAAATATTTGTTTCTTTGTTTTCAAAATCGATTCAAATTGAAATACAATCTGCTTACTATATTGGGGCCAACCGCTACAGGGAAAACCGGGCTGGCGGCGCATGTTACGGCTCGTTTGAAGGGCGAAATAATTTCGGCGGATTCGCGCCAGGTGTACCGCGGAATGGACCTGGGCACCGGGAAAGATTATGCCGATTATTTTGTGGACGGTGTGGAAGTGCCGTCGCATTTGGTGGATATTGAGGCAGCAGGTGTGCATTACAATGTATATCGTTTTCAAACCGATTTTATCCGGGTTTACAATGAGATTCAATCGCGGGCAAAATTTCCGGTTTTATGCGGGGGCAGCGGATTGTACCTGGAGGCTGTTTTGAAAAACTACCGCTTGATTGAAGTGCCGCCCAACCGGGAACTTCGCAAGGAGCTGGAAGGGAAAACACTGGAGGAGCTGACCGAAATTTTAAAAAGTATGAAACCCCGCCTGCACAACGACACGGATGTGGAAACCGACCGCCGGGCTGTTCGTGCCATCGAAATTGAAAAATACTATGCCGAACATGCGCAGGAAGCTTCGGAAATGCCGGAGATCCACAGCCTGAACATTGGGATTGATTTTGACCGCGAAATGCGCCGCCAGCGAATAACGCTGCGTTTAAAGCAACGCCTGGAAGAAGGCATGCTCGATGAGGTGCAAAAACTGCTCGACTCGGGCCTTACTCCCGATCAACTGATTTATTACGGCCTGGAATATAAATTCCTGACACTGCACCTGATTGGAGAACTGAGTTACGATGAAATGTTCCGGCAGCTGGAAATTGCGATTCATCAGTTTGCCAAGCGGCAGATGACCTGGTTTCGTGGTATGGAAAAACGCGGTACCAAAATTCACTGGGTAAACGGACACTTTCCGATGAACGAAAAGGTGGAGGAAATACTAAAGCTTTTGGAGTAATGAAAGCATCGGTGATCAAGGGGTGTTTGATTTCGGTGTCGATTTAATTGATGGAATTGAGTTAATTACGCGAACTTGGGTGTTGCTTTTGTATTCATAATAATAATCCTAATTTTAGGGAACTATACTTACTAAACTTAAACGGCCCGGTAATGTATCCCAATCAAGAGAAAGACAAGTTTTTGTGGATGGATTTTTTAGAAGGAAGTCAGACGGCTCTTTCCACCATTTACCTGAACAACGTAAACGATTTGTTTGCGTACGGCTGTAATTTTACGGTCGACCGGTCGTTGGTAAAAGACTGTATACAGGAGCTGTTTGTAACCCTTATTCAATCGCGGGCCAAACTTTCGGCCACGGATAATGTGAAAGGATACCTGTTTTCTTCATTGAAAAGGATGATTTTCAGAGAGTCGTTACGTTCGAGTAAGCTCGAAGAAATCATGAAAACGGGTGATTATCGTTTTGAAACCGGTTTGGAGGACCTGAACCACGAAGAGTTCGAAAATGATCATTATTCCAAAAAACTGCTGATTGTGCGTTCGGCGGTGGAATCGTTGACCAGCCGTCAGAAAGAAGCGCTGTACCTCCGTTTTTATTTTGGGCTGAGCCACAAGGAAATCGCTGAAGTGCTTGAGCTCGAAGAGCAGTCTTCGCGTTCGCTTATCAGTCGGGCAGTGAATAAGGTTCGCAGCATCATCAAAAGCGATAAAAAGCGTGTTTTCAATTTTCTTTTTGCGTTGTTTTCTTCACTCTACAGGGAAAAATGATTTTTCTTTCTCTCACTAAATCAGTCTTATAGATTTGTTGGAGTGTTTTTTTGAAATTTTTTTCGGAAAAAGTATCTACACTTTCAAGGTTCATGTCTTATAGAATTGAGATAGTTTCAGAATGAACCAATTCAAGACATATAGCTCCACCGACTTTTTGAACGAAGAATCGTTTCTTCAATGGTTGTTGAAAACCAATCAGGCGTCCGAAGTTTTCTGGGAAAACTTTATTGCGGAGAATCCCGATAAGAAGGCGGAAATTGACGAGGCAATCGAGATTTTTAACTATTTCCGTTTTAAGAACGAAAAGCTTTCGATTGCGGAAATATTTGAAATGTGGGACAGCGTGAAGCATCGTACTGCTGCTCCTCGGAAGAACCGGTTCATAAGCCTGCTAAAATATGCAGCCATTTTTATTTTCGTATTTGCCAGCGGAGGCCTGAGCTATTATTTCTACAGCAAGGACAAGGATTGCAACGAGTTTAGCATGGCCGATACCACACCCGGCGACTTTACCGATGCCCGGATTATTCTGGCTGACGGCAAGTCGGTACCGCTTGAATCAAAAGAATCCAACATTAAATACGACGCCAGCGGGGAACAGGTGATCATAGATAACGACACCATTCAGCAGCAGGTTTCCGGTAAAGTAAACAGCACCAACCACGTGATTATTCCGTATGGAAAAAGTTCGAACCTGACGCTGAGCGACGGAACCAAAGTATGGTTAAACGCGGGGAGTCAGTTAATGTATCCTTCGGTTTTCGATAAAAAGCAGCGTGAAGTATTGCTGATTGGCGAGGCATTTTTTGAAGTGGTGAAAGACGCGCACAAGCCTTTTGTAGTGCGCACTGAGCCGGCAGATGTCGTTGTTTTGGGGACCACTTTTGATGTGTCGGCTTACCCCGATGATAATATCTTCCACACAGTGCTGGTGAGCGGAAAAGTAGATGTAAAGATTGCCGAGCATGGTTTGCTGAAGGGAAAGAAAACCAACACGCTTCACCCTACCGAGATGTTTTTGCTTGATCGTTCAACCGGGGTTAATTATGTAAACAAGGTAGATGTGGCTTCGTATGTTTCGTGGAAAGAAGGCATGCTTAACTGCGACAGGCTGGACATGAACCGCGTGGTACGGAGGCTGGAAAGGTATTACAACAAAAGAATTCACATAAAGGATCCGATGCTGGGTACGTACAAGATATCCGGTAAGCTCGATCTAAAAAGCGATATTGCTGAAGTGCTGGACGTGCTTCAGGCTTTTGTCCCGATAGACTGGGGTAAACAACAAAACGGAGATTATTTTATTGTCCAACCAAACTAATATAAATGCCTATGTAACAATTCTGTAAAACTAATCGTGCTAACGTATGAAAAAAGAACCGGAGAGTGTTCGTACCACCCGCCGGTCCTGAGATTAATTAATTACAATGCTTAATTAAACGCTTAAATTTATGAATAAAATTTGTAAGAATGGCTTTGCTGTGTACTCACAGTGGGTCAAAAAAACATTCCTTGTCATGAGGCTAACTATCACCCTATTACTTTCAGTTATGTTTGCTTCAGCGGCAAACAGCTATTCTCAGACAGCAAAATTCTCGATGAAACTGAACAATGTTACCCTGAAACAGGTGTTCCATGAGATTGAAAAAAACAGTGAATTTATTATTGTCTACTCCGACGACCTGGTGAATGTCAATCAGAAAGTTGACGTAAGTGTTAGCGAAGTTACGGTTGACAACCTGCTGGAACAGGCATTGCAGGAAACGGATCTGACTTATAAAATTAGTGACCGTCAGATTGCGGTGATGAAAAAGGCAGACAATATGCTAAGTATTCCGCAAGAGAAGAAAACCGTTACCGGTATTGTAAACGACTCAAAAGGCGAACCTTTAACAGGTGTTACCATTGTGTTGAGAGGTACCATGACGGGTACGGTAAGCGATGCCGACGGAAAATTTACCTTGGATGTTCCGGCTACCGGCGGGGCACTTTCCCTGTCGTTTGTTGGCTTTCAGACCCAGGAAGTGGAAATAAGCGACCAGACTATTTTCAATATCGTGATGGAAGAAGATGTGATGCAGCTCGAAGAAGTAGTGGCCATTGGTTACGGTGTTCAGCAAAAAAGAGAAGTGAGCGGATCGATCAGCAATGTTTCGGAAGATGAGTTCAACAAAGGTTTAACCAAAGACGCGGTTGACCTGCTAAAAGGAAAAGTGGCCGGTTTGTCCATTACTTTGGGAAGCGGTGATGTTACCAAGGAACAAACCATTCGTTTGAGAGGTACTTCTTCTCTTACCGGAAGCAGTCAGCCTTTTATCGTAATCGACGGAGTTCCGGGAATGAGCCTTTCATCGGTTGCACCACAGGACATTGAATCGATCAGTGTGTTAAAAGATGCTTCTGCCGCGGCTATTTACGGTTCGCGTTCGGCCAGCGGTGTAATTCTGATCACTACCAAAAAAGGAAAAGACTACGGAACTGTTATTGAATACGACGGCTATCTGGCAGCCAGTACGGTTACCAATGTGCCGGATGTTTTAACAGCCAAAGAATGGCGCGATTACGCAGCTGCCAACAGCATTAACACCGAAGGACTGGATTTGGGCGCCAACACCGATTGGTTTGATGCCATTATGAGAACCGGTGTCAGCCAGAACCACAATGTATCGTTCTCAGGCGGCGGACGCAACAGCAACTACCGCGCGTCGGTTTCCTATCTCGATCAGAAAGGGGTGGTAAAAGACAATGAGATGAAGCGTTACAATGTACGTTTTTCGTTTAACCAGAAAGCATTGGACGATAAACTGAATGTTTCGTTTACCGGAGCCATTACCAGTCGCGATTATTCACCAACCGACACACGAAATTTTGTATTGGCTTACAACATGATTCCGGTTGTGCCGATTAAAAAGGACGACGGAACCTGGTACGATACACAGGAGTACGACCAGGGAAACCCGGTAAGAAACATCGAATACAACAGTAGTTTACATAAAAATTCTCTGTATTTCGGAAACATAGACGCCCAGTTAAACCTGTTTGAAGGTTTTACTGCCGGAATTAAATTGCACAAGCAAAGAGCAACCAACGATTACGGACAGTACTACGATTCGGATACGGAACGGGGACGGAACGACCAGGGTTTTGCCAAGCGCGAAAACTGGACCAGTGATAAAGAATTGCTGGAAACAACGGTTAACTACGAAAAATCAATCAACGATCATAAATTAGCATTGCTGGGTGGTTATTCTTACGAAGAAAACTATTATCAGAATTCAGGAGCCCAAAACCGTCAGTTCGTAACCGACTTCTTTGGATACAACAACCTGGGAGCAGGCGAAAACCTGCGTCCTTCGGATGTATGGTCGGGCAAAAACATGAACAAGCTGGTTTCTTTCTTCGGAAGGGCTAACTACAACTACAAAATGAAGTACATTCTGACGCTTTCGATGCGTTACGACGGTTCTTCAAAATTTGGAGCCAACCACAAATGGGCTACCTTCCCATCGGTTTCGGGTGCCTGGCGTATCAACGAAGAGTCGTTTATGCAAGGCTTGACCTTCCTGGATGATCTGAAAATCAGAGCCGGTTAAGGTGTGTCGGGTAACCAGGACGGTATTTATCCTTACAAAAAGTTACAGCTTTAAGGTAATTAGGGCC
>JBKDZK010000374.1:0-2043 GCA_047971205.1 Draconibacterium sp. | reverse complement strand
AAGCTGGTGGATATTTGTATTGGCCGGGGTGCTGGCATTGGGAATTGCATTGCTAACCGTTTCATTCCAGAGTTGGAAAGCAGCAACGCGGAACCCGGTGGAGGCTTTACGGTACGAATAAGCCCCCTCTAACTCCCCCAAAGGGGGAGAACAGGAAAAAAAGTTTAATATGAACAGTTATAATTACAACAGACATGGCAGCCAAAAGTCTCCCCTTAGGGGAGATTCAGAGGGGCTTTTAGTTGGCAAAGCTGGCGGGCAGCTACACGAAATCCGGTCGACGCGCTGAGATATGAATAGGGAAAAGGATTGTTTTCCCGAAAACAGCTTAAGAAAGAAGATTCACTTAAATTAGTATCCTAAAAACTATGAAGCTATGCGAATAAAGTTATTGATTTTTTCGGTTCTGTTTTTAGCTTATTTGGCAAAGGGGCAACAGACCAACGAACGATTTGTAGTTGATATCGATTATCTGCTTTATATGCCGGAAGGTTATGAAAACGATACTACAGTACAATGGCCTTTAATGCTGTTTCTTCATGGTGCGGGGGAACAGGGAATCGATCTTGAAAAAGTAAAAGTTCATGGACCTCCGATGATGATTGAACAAGGGCATAAATTTCCTTTTATTGTTATTTCTCCGCAGGCACGGCGGGGATGGAATACGGATATGCTCTACAAACTCATGCAAAATATGATAAGTACCAAGCGGGTTGATCCCGACAGAGTTTATCTCACTGGCTTGAGTATGGGAGGGTTTGGAACGTGGAAACTTGCAATAGAACATCCTGAAATGTTTGCAGCAATTGTGCCGATTTGTGGCGGCGGAAATGCAGAAGATATTTGGAAATTAAGACATATGCCTGTTTGGTGTTTCCACGGGGCAGACGATACTGTTGTTCCGTTAAGTTCGTCAGAAAAAATGGTGAATGCGCTTAAAAATTATAATAAGAACGTGAAATTTACTGTTTATCCTGGCGTTGGTCACGATTCATGGGTAAAGGCTTACGACGATTCTCTACTTTATGACTGGCTCCTTCAGCAGAAAAAATTTCGTTACAAGCAGGTGGAGATTGATACAGTCATATACCAGGAATATACCGGGGAATACCTGTTGCGCGAAGGAGGTGTAGAAACCCCCTTAAATATTCTGGTTGAAAACGGGAAGCTGATTGCCCGGGTAAATAACAGAAATCATGAGTTAAAACCAGCATCGGAAACCCTATTTTTTCTTGATGAGAATCAACCAATCGAATTTCATTTTAACAGAAATGAGGAAGGGAAGATTGACCGGATTAAATTATTTGAGGATAAAATTATCGAGATAGAAAAAATAGAATAGTCAGGGCGAATTTTTCATTTTTGTTGTGCTTATTGGGAAAACATAACGAGCTTCTTCTTTTCTGCTTTTATACATCGAAAAACAATAAGGCCGGCGGCGGGCTGCTTCGAAATCGGGAAAAAGCTCTCCACTATGGGTAAAAGCTTTGTAAAAAAAATATACATATTTTGTCAAATATTTTTACATTCATTGTTCCGGTGTTTGAGGAATGTTTCTGATATTCTTAGTTTTAGCAAAAAGGCACCGAAATTGGTACACGAAGGAAATTGCCCGGAATCATTCTTCCGGAGTGCGCTCAGAAATAATAGAAAAGTGTATGATCAATCTTAAAAACATCGACAGGTATTACGATTCGCGGTTTCAGCGGACATTCATTTTGAAAGGAGTTAACCTCGAAGTAAAACAAGGCGAATTTGTTTCGATAATGGGGCCCAGCGGTGCCGGCAAGTCAACCTTGCTGAATATTATCGGTTTGCTGGATGAAGCAAGTGCCGGAGAGTATTATTTCTGGGACGAGCCCGCCCACCGGATAAAGGAAAAACAAAAGGTGCAGTACCACCGCAGCCACATCGGTTTTATTTTCCAGGCATTTCACCTGATTGACGAGCTGAACGTGTACGAAAACATTGAAACCCCGCTTGTTTATCGCGGAGTGAAAGGGAAGGAGCGAAAAGCTCTGGTGGCCGATTTACTGGACCGCT
>JBKDZK010000373.1:0-1653 GCA_047971205.1 Draconibacterium sp. | reverse complement strand
AAGTATGCAAAAATCCTTTATTATCAGCCTATTCGAGTGGGAAAAGCATAATTTCCCCCTAAAAACGGCTCGCAAAAGTACAAATTTTAGGCAAACTGCCACACTTTTCTTTCTTTTTTTTGAAAAAATTAAGATTGAAAGGGATTGAGGAAGAGAAGATTGATGAACGAAGGTCCAGTGCGGTATGGCCTTAGAGAAAACTATAGGGGAATTGCCCCTAACTCCCCTACTGGCCCCAACAAAATAGAAGGTCTGAAGGTTTTGAACCCGTATGATATTTAAAACCAGTCTTAACGGTGAGACTTTTTAAACTTTGCCTCCTGTCCTGTTACTATTGCATAATGTTCACTTGCATTACTGAGCACATTCTCTTCAACGGGTTGTGTCTTTATTTCATCCAAAATGAAACCTAAAGGTAATTAAGCCTTTAGGTTTCATTAAAAAACATTCCGAAATGCGCGGTTATTAATTGTTAAATGGATAAGTAATCTGAGCTACAGACAAGGTTATCTGGTTATCAGGGTTTTCGTCTTCAGTTAGTGTTATATATGACGGAGACCTTACATTGTCGGTAGTTAATGTAAAAGTACGTGCAGAACTATAGCCAAATGGGACTAATGCATAATTGAAACTTGCGTTGTTATGGTACCAAACCCCGTTTCCTTCGCCTGAGAAACTGAAGATTAAAGTAATCTTGTCCTCATCAATAAGTTCATAATTGAGCCCCAACAACCCTCTGTAGCCACTGCTTATAAAGTTGAATCCAAACGAGCCATAATATGAGCTGCCAATAAATGCAACCTGAAGTTCTTCTCCAAGCCCGTCTAGTGCTTGTTTTACAATGTCGTAATATGGTTGGCCAAATGCACCAAGCTCGCTATAGGCAATGTACCAATCAAGGCCAACAAATAATTCGTTTAACGGGGGTACTATTTCTACCAAAATGATATCTGGGTTGTCGACCTCTGTAAAACGGCGATTTGCACTATCATATGTAAAGCCCGAAATCTTTTTGCCATTGACGGTAACCGGTTGGTAAAATTTATAGCCTGTTGGCGTAACGATATATGAAGCAGTAATATCCTGTCCTTCATCCGAAAAAATCAAGGTCCGGTATGAAACAGATACCGGGATTTCTTTCCCGTCCATTTCTAATTGATAGCTCAGGAAAGTCATTTCCTGTTCGGCCTCCTGGATTGTTTGTAGGTATTCTCCCCAGTCGGCCTCTGCCGGTGTAAGAATTGCTGTCCCCCCGGATTTTTTTCCTTTAAGTACAATTTTATCGGGAGATGCTTCCAGCATAAGAAAATCATAATCTCCTTCCATCCCGTAGCCGGTATCTCCTTCAAGGGGGGCTTTGGGGTCAGAAAACGCGTGAAAGATATAATTATAAGTATCGAACGATAAAACAACCCCCGCACTTTGGTTTACTGAAAACAAGCTGTTTGTAGTTGTTGCCGGATCGGTAATTTCGCTGGCTACTGTTACTGTTCCGTCGGCACCAAAAGAAAGCAACACGTTGTAACCGCCAAATTCTTGTGCATTGGCAGGGAAATATTCCATTAGCCAACCGTTTGTTGCACTGGTAAGTGTTTCCATACTTGCTTCTATTGCAGCCTCTGCGCGTTGTGCCGATGGCTCACTAAACAATTC
>JBKDZK010000372.1:0-2457 GCA_047971205.1 Draconibacterium sp. | reverse complement strand
CGTACACGGAAAAATTAAACTAATATTTTCAAGGTGTTGATTCCGGGGCTGTGAGTGTTGTCCGAAAAACAACTTTTGTTGAATACAAAATCGGGATGTAAGTCGAATTTTGTCTGCTCTTGTCTCTACATAGATTTTAGTTGATTAGAAAAATGGAGGGGCATTTGGCCCCTCTCTTATTAAATGGTACTTTCGCTGCTTGTGGAATGTTTAAAAGCTCAGGAAATGGCAGGGATTGAAAGGAAGATGAAAGAGTGTAGCAGGAGTGAGTATAAAACTTTACTATGAACCGTTTACGAATTCTTATCATCCTGGTTGTATCGTGTTGCACAATGAACGCCCAATCCCCTTGTAATCCGACTATTCACAAGGTGAAATCTGAAAATAGCTATGCGGCTCACAACCCGGCTATTTACAAGGTCGACAGTTTGTATGCCCTGTTTTTTATAATGAATACGGGCATTGATAAACATCCGTCGAATCAGTTTATCTGTCCGGCTACCTCAAAAAGTTTAAATGGTCCATGGGAAATGGTTGGCGAAAACGGAAAAATCCTTACACCTCCCAATAATCCCAAAAAACCGGATACCGACCAGTGGATCAAAGCAGCCAAAGATGCCGGTTGTAAAATTGCCATTCTTACTGCGACCCATGAAACCGGTTTTACCTTATACCAAGTTGAAAAAAGTGTGGACAAACCATTGATCCGTAGTTTCTCAGCCTTTTTAATTGATTAATCTTTACTAAAACAGAATACCAGCTATGTATAAACAAATCAGACTTGGCCTTGCGGCAATCATTGTTTTTTTTTCGTTGATGACGCGGGCTTCGGAAAGACCCAACATCATTGTGTTTCTTGTCGACGACATGGGGTGGCAGGATACTTCGGAACCTTTTTGGGAAGAGGTTACTCCGTTGAATAAAAGGTACCGTACCCCGTCGATGTCGCGCCTGGCATCCGAAGGAATGAAATTTACGAATGCCTATGCATGTCCGGTTTGCACGCCTACCCGGACAAGTTTAATGAGTGGAATGAATGCGGCGCACGAGGGCATTACCAACTGGACTTCGCCGCTAAAAGACCGCAATACGGATAACTCCGATGAACAAATGGCAGGCGCGTCGTGGAATTTCAATGGATTGAGTCCTGTACCGGGCATCGAAAAAACCATCCATGCAACCCCATTCCCTGAACTGTTAAAGGAGGCGGGGTATTTTACCATTCATGTAGGGAAAGCCCATTGGGCCTCGCAGGGAACACCCGGTGCCAGCCCCCACCACATGGGTTTTATGGTGAACATTTCCGGTCATGCAGGCGGTCATCCCCAGAGTTACCTCGGGGAAGATAACTACGGAAATATTCCCGGGAAAGCGCAACCACAGGCCGTTCCCGACCTGGAAGAATATTTTGGCACCGACACTTTTTTAACCGAAGCATTGACGCTGGAAGCCATCCGCGCCATGGAAGCACCCATCCGGAACAAACAGCCTTTTTTCCTGAACATGTGCCAGTATGCGGTGCACACGCCCATTATGGCCGACAAAAGGTTTGTGCAGAAATATTACGATGCCGGCCTCGACCCGATAGAAGCCCGCTATGCTTCGCTGATCGAGGGAATGGACAAGAGTTTGGGCGATATTATGGACTACCTCGAAAAAATGAACGTTGACCGGAATACCATTATCATTTTTATGAGCGATAACGGTGGACTCAGCCTGACTCCTCCACGTGGCGACGAGCCGTTTACCCATAACCTGCCACTGAAAGCCGGAAAGGGATCGGTGTATGAAGGTGGGATTCGCGAACCCATGATTGTAAAATGGCCGGGTGTGGTGCAGCCCAAAACCGTTGCCAGTCAGTATGTAATTGTCGAAGATTTTTTCCCGACCATTCTGCAAATGGCCGAAGTGAAAGACTATAAAATAGTACAGCCGGTGGATGGAAAAAGCTTTGTGCCGATCCTCGAAAACCCAGAGTACTCAGATACAACACGAGTATTGGTGTGGCATTCTCCGAATAAATGGACCCGGAATGACGGACCCGGAATCAATTATTTCAGTGCAGTGCGGCAAGGAAAATGGAAGCTTGTGTACAACATGCGAAACGGGAAAAGAGAGCTCTACAACCTTGATGCCGATATTGGCGAGTTGAACGACCTTTCGTTGCAGCATCCGGCAAAAGTAAAAGAACTGTCCGCGTTAATCTCGGATCGTTTGCGCGAATGGCAGTCGCCCATGCCTGCGTTTAAAAGCACAGGGATGAGGGTCCCCTATCCTGACGGGGTAAGGGAATAATCGCTTTCAGGTTTAAGGCCGGGCATCTTCTGACAAAGAGCGGAAGATGCCCGTTCTATTTAACGACGCTAAAGGTGTCGAAGTTTAATCTAATAATTCCCCTTGGCTATGCCATGGGGTTCCGCTTTTTCTCCCTCATTGAGGGGAGATGTCAGCCTCTAT
>JBKDZK010000371.1:0-2391 GCA_047971205.1 Draconibacterium sp. | reverse complement strand
TTGTATCATGTTTCTGTCCGTCACATCAGTTGTTTGCCTTAGGCTTCCTTCAGATTCCACCTCGCAATGGACACCCTTGCCTTCAGCTTGCGATTCCCGTCAACTGGCTCGCTCGGGACTTGAACCCCAACCTAAAGTTTGGCTACAGAAAAAGAACAGACCTCGAACCCGATTTGCAAGATGCCATCGAAAAAATAAAAACGGCACGCTGCAATTCTGTGGAATCACCCCGGTTAAGGTAACTTATATCTCCCCCATTAAAAGTTCGAGTGACAAATTCAGAGATAAGTGGCTAAAAAAGGTATCTTTATTGGGTGAAAACGAAAATAAATCTCTCCAAAAAATGAGATACCTTTTAATACTGATTACAATGCTGTTTATCAGCGCTCAGGCCTTTTCTCAAAATGCCAATGAATTAAAAGTTTATTACGGAATTGCTGACAGTGAACTGTTACGAAAAGAAAGCCTGGATGGAGCTGCAGGTTACGACAATGACAACACGTATGAGTTTGGGATCAAATACCTGAACAAGCTTACCAAGCATTTTGGTATCGAAACCGGGATAAACTACCTGCACAGCCGGGTAGAAATTACTCCGGCTTTCACCGGAACACCCGTAAATTCTCACTTCGAAAACCTGAATCTTCTATCGGTCCCCATACTCGCCAACTATAGCTTTGGCAAGTATTTTTTTGTGAATGGCGGGCCCTTGATTGATTTTCAACTTTCGGACGCGTCTTTTGACTCGCAATCCGGGATCGGCTACAGCCTTGGCATAGGCGGGAAATATCATTTTGATCGTTTCCTGATCTTTCTTAACCCCAATTTTAAAAGACATGCAATAATTCCATTTACCAAAGAAGATTATCAGCAGAAATTAACTGAATGGAACCTGCAACTCGGCATTGGCTACACATTTTAAAGTTAAGCGGTAACAAAAACTTCGTACCGGGTTGCGGTCTTTTATACTTGGGCAGGGAAATAGCTGGGCCTTTATTACCGGTTTGGCCATTGCCATTTTGGCGTTTGCCTCCTTCTGGTCGGCAATTCGTAAACACGATAGCTTATAAACGAATGTATAACGCTTAATGCAACAAAAAATGCTACAAAACGACGCATACGGTAAGTCTTTGCGTTTGGGATACAATGAGTTCTATACTAGTTGTAAAATTGCTGAAACGGAACATTTTCGTTTCCATTTTCAGAAGATGGATGACGAAGATATTGCGATATATACTTCGGTAAGAGAAAAGGCTTTTACCAAAATAAACGGTTTTTTTAATAGTGCCTTACCCAAAAAGATTGATTTTTTTGTTTGGGAATCAAGAGAAGATGCGAAAAGTGTTCTGAAAGCCAATTTAGGTTTTGCAAAGCCTGAATTTTGCGTTGTACATTCTCACTACCTACAAACAAAAGGACATGAAATGACGCATGTTATTTCAAACTATTCAACCACCATGCTGGCGAAAACGGGGCTGATTAACGAAGGAACAGCAGTCTGCTTTGATCAGACGACCCATGATAAAGAAAAAATCGTAACAGGCTGGCTAAAAGCAAACAGTAAAAAAGTAGCAATCAAAGAAATCTGGTCAAATTGGGGAGCCTACCCAACAGAACTGACTTATCCGCTATCGGGTTTATTTGTTAAAGCTTTGATTGAAAAATTCGGCCAGGAAAAATTTATTGCATTTTTTGGCGATCAAAGCTATGAACATGCAAAGGCAATATTCGGAGACGAACTTGACAAATTCATAAATACATTTGAAGGGGAAATAAACTCTTAAAACCCAATCAAGCATCCGGAATCAAGTATCTGGTATCAAGAAACTAGATCCCCAGTTCCTGTTTCAGAAATTTAGCAGTGTGCGATTCTTTGTTTAAGGCCACTTCTTCGGGTGTTCCGGTACAAAGGATCCGTCCACCGTGTTTTCCGCCTTCAGGGCCCAGGTCGATAATGTGGTCGGCCACTTTTATCACATCCAGGTTGTGCTCAATTACAATTACTGTATTTCCTTTTTCCACCAGCTTGTTCAGCACTTCGAGCAACACACGGATGTCTTCGAAATGCAGCCCGGTTGTGGGTTCATCAAGAATGTACAATGTTTTCCCGGTGTCGCGCTTGGCCAGTTCCGAGGCCAGTTTTACGCGCTGCGATTCACCTCCCGAAAGCGTGGTGGACGACTGCCCCAGTGTGATGTAGCCCAGTCCCACTTCCTTCAGAGTCTCCAGTTTAGTGGAAATCGACGGAATGTTTTCAAAAAACTCCACGCCCTGGTTGATCGTCATATCCAGCACATCGCTGATGGATTTTCCCTTATAACGTACTTCCAGCGTTTCGCGGTTGTAGCGTTTGCCGTTGCACTTGTCGCAATGCACATACACATCGGGCAG
>JBKDZK010000370.1:0-2761 GCA_047971205.1 Draconibacterium sp. | reverse complement strand
ATCACAAAACTACTGTTTTTGTTAGCGATTTTCGGCTTGGGATGCACGGAGAAAAGCAGTAATCAACCCCTTGATAAGAAGGTTTCTTTTGAAGGGCTGGAATTTGAAATGCCAGCCATTTCAGAACCGGCGATTCCTGATTTCACGGTTTCGATTACTGATTTTGGTGCTGTAAACGGAGGAGAAATTCTCAATACACAGGCATTCACCGATGCAATAAATGAGGTTTCCGAAAAAGGGGGTGGCAAGGTGGTAATCCCGGCAGGAGTATGGCTCACCGGACCGATCCTTCTGAAAAGTAACCTGGAACTTCATGCCGAGACCGGAGCGCTTATCGTGTTTTCCGATGATAAAGACCTGTATCCACTTGTTGAAACCAGTTTTGAAGGACTGAATACCTGGCGTTGTCTTTCCCCAATTTATGGAAAAGGGCTTGAAAACGTTGCTTTTACAGGTAACGGAGTTTGGGATGGTTCGGGTGATGCCTGGCGCTTTGTAAAGAAAAGTAAACTGAACGAGGAGCAATGGAAGAAATTAGTTACTTCCGGTGGTATTGTAAGTGAAGATGGAAAAGAGTGGTATCCCTCAGAACAATTTAGAGAAGCCATGAAGGGTGCGGATCAAAACGTTCGACCCGATCTGAAAACCAAAGATGAATTTCTGGAGATCCGCGATTTCCTGCGCCCGGTAATGATGAGTGTTGTTAACTGCAAAAGAGTAATGATCGACGGGCCAACCTTTCAGAATTCACCGGCCTGGTGTCTGCATCCTTTAATGGTGGAGGATTTGATTGTTCGGAATACAACGGTTCGGAATCCGTGGTACTCGCAAAACGGCGACGGGCTGGATGTGGAATCGTGTAAAAATGTGCTGGTGGAGAACTGTAGTTTTGATGTGGGCGACGATGCCATTTGTATTAAATCGGGGAAAGACAAAGATGGCCGCGAACGAGGTGTTGCTTGCGAAAACCTGGTAATCCGTAAAAACGTTGTTTACCACAGCCACGGCGGCGTAACAGTTGGCAGCGAAATGTCGGGTGGAGTGAAAAATATGCATGTATCTGATTGTACTTTTATCGGAACCGACGTGGGCCTGCGCTTTAAAAGTAACCGAGGCAGGGGCGGCGTTGTGGAAGATATTTTTATTTCGCGTGTTCAAATGAAAGACATACCTACTTTTGCCATTTCGTTCAACCTTTATTACGGCGGAAAATCAGCTTCCGAAGTGTTGGAGGCAGGAGATGAGGGAGATATGGCGCAGTTGCAACCCGTTACCGAAGAAACGCCTCAGTTTAAAGATATTCAGATTGCGGATGTAACCGTTAGCGGAGCCATGCAGGCAGTGTTGCTGCAAGGTCTTCCCGAGATGAATCTGGAAAATGTGAAAATCAGCAACTCTGTCTTTTCGGCCAACAAAGGAATTGTGATTACCGATGCCAACGGAGTGAATTTGAATAATATTCAATTGTCGGTTAAAAACGGGAAAGCCATCGAAATGTCAAATTCCTCGAACGTGGATATTCAAAACCTGGATTTTAATTTTGAAAACGAAAATGCGATCAGCATTGTTGGAAACAAATGCAGCAGTATTTCAGTATGTGCAAAAGGAAAGGACAATTTGAAAGGCTTTGTTCGTTTGGGAAAAGAAGTGGATGAGAATCAAATAAAATATTAGAAGAATGAAGCCGGACAGATTAGCAATTGCGTTCACTCTTTTGCTCACCTTCAGTTTAATTTTTGGCTGCGGTGAAAAAAAGCCGGTCAATATATTCTCGATTGGGGATTCGACGATGGCCACAAAAAAGCCGGAAGTCTATCCCGAAACCGGCTGGTGCCAGGCTTTGCCCGAATTTTTTGAGGCGAATGTCACGGTTCACAACCATGCAGTAAACGGTAGAAGTTCCAAAAGTTTTATTGATGAAGGACGTTGGCAGGTGGTCTTGGATAGTCTGCAAAATGGCGATTATCTGTTTATCCAGTTTGGGCACAACGATGAGAAAGATTACGATTCAACCCGATACACAACTCCTTTTGGAACGTATTCAGAAAACCTGGAACGCTTTGTAAACGAAGCACGAATCAAAGGAGCTGAACCGGTACTTTTTACCTCAATCGTTCGCCGAAAATTTGGCGAAAACGGGAAACTTGTTGATACACATGGTGAATACCTGGTAGCAACTCGAAAAGTGGCCGAAAAGCTCAATGTTCCTTTGGTTGATCTTCAAAAACTTACTGAAAAATGGGTAAACGAATTGGGAGACGAGGCTTCCAAAAAAATGTATCTGTGGACCGAGCCAGATGAGAAATTCCCGGAAGGCAGAAAAGATGATACGCATTTGTCGGTGGAAGGAGCTCAGAACGTGGCCCGGCTTGCCATGGAAGAATGCCGGCGTCAAAAGCTTGGTTTTGCAAAATATCTGAAAATCAATTAATCGGATCGCAATGCGCACAGTTTTTATCATACTGAGTCTTTTGATATTATTTGTTATCGATGGATTCTGTCAGGAGTTTCCCGCTTTCCCCGGCGCTGAAGGTTTTGGAAAATATACCACCGGCGGCCGTGGAGGTCGTGTTATTTATGTTACAACACTGGAAGACAATAACAGTGAAGGCAGTCTTCGGTATGCCATTAATCAGAGTGGTGCCCGTATTATTCTTTTTAAAGTTTCGGGCACAATTCAGCTAAAATCAAACCTGAACATTAGCAACGGTGATGTGACCATTGCCGGACAAACAGCCCCGGGCGACGGAATTACTTTGCG
>JBKDZK010000369.1:0-2315 GCA_047971205.1 Draconibacterium sp. | reverse complement strand
TTTCCATCTCATATTCGCCCATTTCCTCGTATTCCAGTTCAAGGGCAGAGCCGGTTCCCCCGTGTTCTATTTCTATTTCTACCGATAGTTCGATGTCGCTCCTGAATTTGTAATCGAAAGCAAGAATCAAACGCGGTAAATCAATTAGGGAGCGGTTATCGGGTTGCGAGCCGTCGGGATAATTGTAACGGTCAGGTCCGTAATTCATGTTTTGGAAAAGGATTTCGCCATATCCCCCAAACCGAAATTTTTCGTAAGATTGGCCGTTTGGCGCATTATCCGGAGTTTCCTGGCTTTTTGTTAAAATGCTAATTAAAAGCACAATAAATACCAATATGTATTTCCTCATATCTGAATTTGTTTAGAGTGCAAAGGAAATGATTGTAAAAACAGGTAACAATCCCTATTTATGGTGATATTGAACCTTCCAAATCACAATTAATAAGGATGTAGGAAAATACTTTTTTGCGGATTGGAAAAAAACAGGGTTAAATTGAATTTATAAATTTTATCAGGGCATCCCTTTCTTCTTCTGACAACTTCATGAAATCGTTTCTCGATTGTTCAGCCTCGCCGCCGTGCCAAAGAATGGCTTCGGTAATGTTTTTTGCCCGTCCGTCGTGTAAAAAGCGGGTGTGCCCGTTTACCACCGAAGTAAGGCCAATTCCCCAAAGTGGCCGGGTTTTCCATTCTTTTCCGTTGGCCTGAAAAGCGGGGCGGTTATCCGCCAAATCGTCGCCCATGTCATGCAATAACATATCGGTATAAGGAAATATTAACTGGTTGCTTACCTCAGGAACGCCTTCAAGTACGCCTGTTGTAAAACTCTCAACATGACAGGCATGGCAACTAATTTGTTCAAAAATCTTTTTCCCGCGTATTACCTGTTCGTCGTCTAAATTCCTTGCTGCGGGAACACCCAGCGTTTGAACATAAAAAGTTACATCTTCCAAATCCCGGTCGGATACTTCAATGTCGGAATACATTGTATCGGTGTTGGTTTGCCCCAATGAACTTTCGTCGGGAAAAATGGAACTGGTAAGTCCCATATCCTGATGATAAGCTCCGGCCGATTGGACTAAAACACCTGGTGTACTTGCCTTCCAGCCAAAACGCCCCAGTTTCGTCGAAGCACTTACCGGGTCCCAAACGTAATTGGGTTTTCCTGAAATGTCATCATTATCGCTGTCAAACTCGTCAGCATGGGCAAGAATATCTTGTTCCGAAACAGCTTCCAAAAGGCCCAAGCCAAACACGGGCATACCTATTCTTGGTGATATTAAAATATCAGCGGGAACTTGTTCGTATGAATTTTTTATTGAATAGACCGGTTTTTGCAACGTGACTACTGTTCCATCGTCAAAAGTTCTTTTAATTTCTTCGTACCTGACGTCAATTGCGGCTTCTTTCTCAACACCAAATATTGCCTGATGCTGCAATTGAGTCCCAAATCCGGGAACAGGAACAGGGGCATTGTGTTCACCCGATCCGGGCAAACTAACCCGGAGAAAAAAACCGCTTTCTGCATTTAAATTTTGCGGAAATGCAGAACGTCCATCGGAAGGATGACAGGCAACACAGGAAGAATTGTTAAAGATTGGTCCCAATCCACCATGAATTTGAGCCGGATGGGAAACAAAGATTACTTCAAAAGCTGCATCTCCGTCGAGGTGCTTATCAAGTCGCGCACCCGCGAGGTTTGGCGCCGGTGTGGAAAACGCCAGACTGTTATTCATAAATACCGTTGTTGAACCTCCGGCCAGTTCGCCGTCAAGCTTTATTATTTCAGGAATATCGTCATTTTCGTTGCAAGCCCCGAAAACTATAGCAAGTATAGCAAACAAAATTTGATATAACTTCTTTTTGTTCCCTTTGGAGTAGAATAAAAACAGATTTATTTTTGTTAGAAATTTCCTTCTCATTACTTACCGTTTGTTCTCATTACATTTTTAAGTTCAAAATTAAAGTCCGTAAAATTACAGCGTTTTAACTTCTGAATCAATCGCTAAAAGTTGGGATTTTTAATACGCATCTTCGTGATAGCGTTGTTGGTCCAGTAATAAATAGAACGTCTGCCCTGTGGTGTTTTCAGCGAGCATGGTTTCAATGCTTTGTTTTACCGAAGCCGCCATTTTTAACGAGCCGCAAACGTAAATATGTGCGCCTGCTTCAAGCCAGCGGATAAATTCATCGCTGTGTTGTGCAAGCAAATCATGCACACGGAATTTTGTATCTCCTTCACGCGAGAATGCGGTGTCCAGTTTCTCAAGTGTTCCGCTGGCTTTAAATTTCTCCAGTTCTTCCGAATACAAAAA
>JBKDZK010000368.1:0-1833 GCA_047971205.1 Draconibacterium sp. | reverse complement strand
TTGCTTAATGAATAATAGATTTCTATTTTTACGATGAATTGCAGGACAAGATAAGTCTTTGCGCCTGCTCACAATGTCAGAAAAATTACAATAAACCGTGTATGGCTTTAAACTACCTCTTCATTTTCTTTTTTTTAGCTGCATTCGTTATTGGTTTGGCCCGATTGATATTTATGGGCGATACCGGGGTTTTTCCCGAAATGGTGCAGGCCACTTTCGACATGGCAAAAACGGGCTTCGAAATTTCCCTTGGTTTAACAGGTGTGTTGACCCTTTGGATGGGAATTATGAGAATAGGGGAGAAAGGTGGAATTGTGCATGTATTCTCAAAGCTGATCGGTCCCTTTTTCAATAAGCTTTTCCCTGAACTGGGAAAGGAACATCCGGCGCACGGTTCTATAATGATGAACATTGCTGCCAATATGCTGAATCTCGACAATGCCGCAACTCCCATGGGTCTGCAGGCAATGAAAGAGATGCAGGCAACCAATCCTCACAAGAACACGGCTTCCAATGCCCAGATTATGTTTCTGGTGTTGAACACCTCCGGGTTAACTTTACTCCCGATTAGCATCATGGTTTACCGGGCTCAGTTGGGAGCGGTAAATCCTTCAGATATATTTATTCCTATTTTGCTGGCAACCTATTTTTCTACCATTGCCGGTTTAATTGCAGTGGCGCTTTATCAAAAAATCAACTTGCTTGATAAGGTTGTACTCGCCTACCTGGGAGGATTGACGGCCATTATTGGTGGCATAATCTGGTATTTCTCAACGCTCGACAAGGATGCAATTACCAATATTTCGAACATTGCCAGTAATTTTATTTTGTTTTCGGTGATCGTGGTTTTTATCCTGATGGCTTTGTTTCGAAAAGTGAACGTGTACGAGGCATTTATTGACGGTGCAAAAGACGGGTTCAAAACCGCTGTAAAAATCATCCCTTACCTGGTGGCTATCTTGGTGGCTATTGGTGTTTTTCGAGCATCGGGTGCTATGGACTGGTTGGTAGCCGGGTTTACCTGGAGCTTTGAACAACTGGGACTGAACACCGATTTTACGGCCGCATTGCCAACCGCCCTGATGAAACCATTAAGCGGAAGCGGCGCTCGCGGAATGATGGTGGATGCCATGACAACCTATGGGGCTGATTCGTTTGTTGGCCGTGTTGCCAGTACTGTGCAGGGAGCAACCGATACTACTTTTTACATTCTGGCTGTGTATTTTGGTTCGGTGGGAATTAAAAATACACGTTACGCGGTAGTATGCGGATTAATTGCTGACTTTGTTGGAATTATTGCTGCCATATCAATGGCTTACCTTTTCTTTCACTAGTTGAAAAGTGCTTAGTCAATGGGTTTGTCCAGCGAGTCGTAAACAACCACTTTGCTCCATAAATGCTGGTTCTTTTCCACAAATTTAAGATGGATGGGATCAACCTGGTAGGCATCTTGTCCGGCCTGATCGTCGAACATAACCATGTACGAAACAGAATAAGAATGGTCTACCACGTCGCGGCTTTCAGTACCTGCCGGGAAACCGATATGGCTCATTTTTATGGTTTCAACTTTCAGTAACTCCTGCAAGGCTTCCACCAACTGTTTTTTGTGGGCTTTGTTAGCCGGTTCTTTTAACCAGAAAAATACGTGGTGAATCAATGCCCCTGTAATTTTCACTTCACCGGCACGGGATGTTTTGGCAAAAGGAAGCAGTCCGGCCAATGTTGCTCCAGCTACTGCTTTTTTCAAAAAAGATCTTCTTCTTTTCATCGGTAATCTGTTTTTTAGTTTGAGGTTTCAAATCCATTCACTGCCTGCCTTAAAGCAACTAGTCG
>JBKDZK010000367.1:0-1834 GCA_047971205.1 Draconibacterium sp. | reverse complement strand
TCAACAAAGGTTTTAAATGAAAAAGCAGATTTTTTAGCCCGTTTATCGTACCGCCGATTCCGGCACCGTTCATCAGCAAGAGGATGGTATCGAATTGGGCGCCTTCAAATTCATAAATATCAAAGGTGATCGTTTTTTTTATGCCCCGGGCTTTCATTACTTCCACCGCCAGTTCCGATTGTTCAAGTGCAGTTACATTCTGCTCCCTGTTTTGCAGTACCAGGGCATGACAACCGGCTGCGGCTCCCACATCCAGAATGCTGCCCCTGCATAATTGCAAAGCCTTTTTTTCCAATTCGGGCATTTCGCTTTCATTCCTGAAAAGATAGGAAACCGGGATGTTTTCATCTTTGGTGTAGTTTGAATTTACCACAAGGTCAGGGGCTTTCCCCTTTTCGAAATACTCTTTTATTGCTGCGCCAAACGGATCGTTCATCAGTGCAAAATTTTAATGTGGAATTTTGTCGGGTGCAGACTGTAATTTCTGACCACCGCGAAGATACAAATCCTTTGATAAATATAAATTTGGCACTTCTTACAAAAACCAAAACAATGAAGTATTTCTTTTTCCTGATTCTTCTATTTCCATTTATAATGGCGTCGTGCCAAAAACAAGCTAAAATTTCTGATTGGCGGGGACCCAACCGTGACGGTATTTACACCGAAAAAGGCCTGATGCAAAAGTGGCCGGATGGAGGGCCTGACTTGCTTTGGTCGACCAACGGATTAGGCTACGGGCATAGTTCGGTTGCCGTTATTGATGATCGAATTTTTGTTACCGGAATAAAGGACACAATTGCTTCGATGGGGGCTTTGTTTGCGTTTGATGCGCAGGGAAACAAGTTGTATGAAAAAGAATACGGAAAGGATTTTAGCCTGAATTTTCACGGAACGCGATCTGCGCCGGTGGTGGTTGACGACCGTATTTACATTGAAAGCGGAATGGGAGCGGTTTATTGTTTAAATACGGAAAACGGCGAAGAAATATGGGCCAAAGATTTTATAAAGGATTTTGGTGTTGATTCGGTGATCCAGTTTGGGTATTCAGAGTCGGTTTTGATCGATGGCGATCACCTGATCTGTGTACCGGGAGCGCGTGAAAACAATGTTGTCGCCTTGAACCGCTTTACCGGCGAAACTATTTGGAGTTGTGAAGGAGAAGGGGAGATTGCCACTTACAATTCGCCCATTTTAATTGATCACAACGGGGTAAAACTCGTGGTGGCCATGACTTCTGAATCGGTTATGGGAATTGATGCAAAAATCGGTGAAAAGTACTGGCGCGTGGAGCAGGTGCAGCAAAACCGGATTCATGCCAACACACCCTTGTATGCCGATGGTAAGATTTTGGTCGTAACTGCCGGTCGTACAAAGAATTCGGGCATGGTGCAGTTTCAGTTGGCAGAGGACGGGAAAAGTGTTTCTGAAGTATGGCGGAACAATAAGTACGTTAATTTGATGGGAGGCTTAATTCAGATGGATACCTGTTTGTATGGCTCGTCGTACCTGAAGAAAGACTGGCAGGTGATCAATTGGAACACCGGAGAAACAATGAATCAGAACAAGGAATTTGGTGGCGGATCAGTTATTTATGCCGATAAGCGCTTTTATTGTTATGCAGAGCGCGAGGGAGAAGTGGCCCTGGCAAAAGCTGATCCTGAAGGATTCGAAATAATCAGCCAGTTTAGCGTTCCGATGGGAACAGCGGAACATTGGGCACATTTGGTGATTCACAACGGCGTTTTATACGTGCGCCACGGCGATTCGTTAATGGCTTACGACATCAAGGCTAAAGCGTAATTTCGCCCTGTAAAAAGATGACTGCTTCTCCGCC
>JBKDZK010000366.1:0-3388 GCA_047971205.1 Draconibacterium sp. | reverse complement strand
CAGACCAAAAATGGATGAGCAGAAAAGGCGGGAATACTCAACTCTTTCAGCTCATTTCAATCGAAAACAACAAGTTGAACTACAAAGCCTATACTGCCAGCGGAACTTTGTACGACGAGTTCGACCTTATAAAACAAGCGGGAAAAGCAAACAAACTGATCGACAAAGCACCGTCAACGCCGGAACGTTTATACACGCGGTAAAGCAGGATGGTTTTAGCAGAATAGTAGCTTCAATAAAACGAAAATGAGTGGTGGTGATAATCTAAAATACAAACGAATGAACTTGCGGAAAATACAATTGGCGGGAAGCGTATTGTTTTTTTTGCTGTTGACATTTGCGCAGGCGGGCAGCCAGAATTTGGCCAAAGGATGGGTGTTTAACGATCTGAACCGGGACCAAATTCAGGACAGCAACGAACCGGGTCTTGACGGCGTGCTGGTATCCAACGGCCGCGAAGTGGTGCGGACCGATAAAAACGGTGCATGGACACTGCCCGTGGATATGGAAGTGGAGGAATTGTTTCTGCTCAAACCTGCGGCCTACGAGGTGCCGGTGAATGAAAACAAAATACCGCAGTATTTCTTTTTGCTGTCGCCGGAAACCGACCTGAATAAAAACATTGTGTTTCCGCTTTACGAAGGATCGAAAAACGATACTTTTTCGGTGGTGTTTTTTGGCGATCCGCAGGCCCGGGGCGAAAAGGAAATGAATTATGTTTTCCACGATGTGGTGGAGGAACTGGTAGGAACAAACGCGACATTGGGTGTTTCGCTAGGCGATATGGTGGCCGACGATCCCGAAATGATGGATGATATCAGCAGCGGGATCGCACAAATCGGAATCCCGTGGTACAATGTTTTTGGAAACCATGATAACGACCGCGATGCAACAAGCAACAACGACCGCGACCGTACTTTTACCCGGTTTTTCGGGCCGGGCACCTACGCTTTCGAATACGGCGATGTGGCCTTTATCGGGCTAAACAATATTTTCTTTCAACCCAATGGAAAATACCGTCCGCATTTTACCGAAAAACAGCTGCTTTTTGTAGCGAATTACCTCCAGCAACTACCGGCCGATAAATTAGTAGTACTGATGATGCATGCACCCATCGTTGCCTGCAACAACCGCAACGATTTGTTCCGGATTCTCGAATCACACGAACATACCTTCTCCATATCGGGGCATGTACATGAGCAGATAAACCTGTTTTTGGATGAAAAAGACGGATGGAAGGGGAAAGATGCACATCATCACCTCGTAAATGCCACCGTGTGTGGAAGCTGGTGGTGCGGACTGAAAGATGAAATGGGCATCCCTCATGCCACCATGAATGACGGGGCACCGAATGGTTACTCCATTGTTTCATTTACCGGAAACCGCTACAAAGTGCGCTTCAAAGCGGCCCGTCGCCCGGCTCATTACCAGATGAATATTTATTTCCCGGAAGAAATAGAAACAAACGAGGTTGCTAAAAACCGCGTGGTGGTGAATGTTTTCGCGGGGTCTGAAAGTTCGGTGGTCGAAATGAAAATCGGGCACAACGGAAGCTGGTTGTCCCTTCAGAAAAAGGACCAGATCGATCCGGAAAATTTGCGCGCACATCAGCTCAATACTTACCTGGAGCAAGAAGTAAAAGGCGAAGTGCTGGAGGACGTTTTAGGATACAAAATGGATTCCCCCAGCGTATCGACACATATGTGGGAAGGTGCTGTGCCTGCTAGCCTGCCTCCCGGAACGTATACTTTAACGGTGCGCACAAGCGACATGTTTGGGCAAAGCTGGACAGCCCACCGGATCTTTCGGGTTATCAACTAAACATCAGGCGTGGAATGATATATTTACGAACATACGGCAGATTAAACCCCGCGTACATGCTAACTTTGCTGGCGGTATTGGTAATGGCGGCCTGTCATCCGGCGGGTTCTGAAAAACACAACAAACAAATTTTTATGAAAGAAAAACAAATATCATTCTCGGCTAAAAACCACGCGTTGGACAACAACGATAATTTTTCACCCGACGACCGTTTTCTTTGTTACGACACACGCGGTACGGTTCTGAATTTCGATCTGGCCAATTGCAAGTCCATCGAAAAAATAGAAATTGCTACCGGGGAAGAAACTGTGCTTTGGGCGCCCGAGTCGGTAACCGGAGAGCAGGCAGCACCGGGTGTAGCAGCTGTTTCGTACCATCCTTTTGATGACAAGGTGATTTTTATACACGGACCGTTGCTCGAGGAAGTGGCCGAACGTGGTTACTACGGCATACGAAACCGTAGCGGAGTGGAAGTGAGCGCCGATGGAAAAGGTGTGCTTACAAAAGTGGATATGCGGGATGTGGCCACTGATCGTCCCACTACTCCCGGAGCCCAGCGCGGAGGCACACATCGCCACGAATACACACGCGACGGCAATCGCATTGGCTTTACCTACGACGACTTTTTGCAACAGGATTACGACCGGACGATTGGTTACATGACTCCGCATTCAAAGGCTCCGGAGGGATACACGCACTATTTTGCCGTTTTGGTGAAACCCAAAAAGAAAGGGACATCAAAAGCTGGTGAAATTGAAAAAGCCTTTGGTGATTCGTGGGTGGATGCAGCCGGGAGAATGCGTGCATTTGTAGGACAGGTGCGCTCCGAAAACGGAGTCGATTTTCAAAACGACCTTTTTCTGGCAGAAATTCCGGATTCGGTGGATATTACAAGCGCAGATTCGGGAGATGCAACAAACTATCCGGAGCCACCCCTCGGAATTGTGGTGCGCAGGTTAACACATCACGGAGGTGTTTCAGGCATTGTTCGAGGCTCGTTTAACGGACAGCAAATCGCCTTTCTGATGAACGACAAAAACGGTGTGGCACAGGTAAACATGATCGATGTTTTGGGAGATGATCCGGCCCGGCAGGTGACAAATTTTGAATCGGATGCTGCCTTTTTACGCTGGCATCCGAATGACGAATGGATCTTTTCAGTAGTAAAAGGAAACATTGCAGCCACTTGTGTACGCGCCGGAAAGGATTTTGGAGAAACCGTGCTACTTACCAACGATCAGCAGCTGCGTTCGCAGTTGGTGGTTTTGCGCAACGGAAAAATGCTGGCCTATAACATCGATGTTCCGGGAGCTACCGAAACCGGAGAAGAAAAAGCGTTCATGCAGATTTTTGTGATGGACTTGGAAATGGAGAAGATGAATGCTGCAATTCAGTAATAAAGAGAGAAGAGAAATAATTAAAATGAACAAACTTAAACGAAGGAATATGATGAGGTTTCAAGTAAGACTACGATTGGTCTTGATGTTAATGGCACTGAGCAGTGCATTGGCGGTTATGGGGCAGAAGCGAGCGGATGCCCCAATACAGGATAAGCCTTTTATACAGG
>JBKDZK010000365.1:0-2043 GCA_047971205.1 Draconibacterium sp. | reverse complement strand
GGTATTCCATTCTACAGAAGTAAAGAAATTATTGAATTAAGAAAAAGTGGTTCTACAAATAGTGAACTATTCATTTCTAATGAAAGGTTTAATGAAATAAATAACAAATTTGGTTCTCCAAGAGAAGGTGATATTTTAATGACTTCCGTTGGAACTCTTGGTGTTGCTTACCGAGTTAGAAAGAATGAAAAATTTTATTTCAAAGATGGAAATCTGACATGGTTTAAGGATTTTAAAGGTTTGCCAAGTTCAATAATTTATTTGTGGTTAATTTCTAAAATCGGACAAGAAGAATTAGCCTCAATTACAATTGGGAGCACTCAGGAAGCTTTAACTATTGAAGGGTTAAAAGGAATTTCTTTTAAAATTCCTCCAAAAGATAAAATTGAAATCTATGAAATTGAATTCAATAGCATAATTGAAAAAATTGAATTTAATCAGAATGAAATTCAAACACTTACTAAAATGAGAGACACTTTGTTGCCAAAACTAATGACTGGCGAAGTCAGAGTAAATTTAAATTAAGGTAATTACATGAAGCCAATCACCGAAGATAAAATAGAAACCTTTGCCATTGAAACACTACAATCGATGGGGTGGGAATATGTGCATGGTTTGTCTATAGCTCCCGGTGCTGAACAGGCTGAACGTGAAAGTTTTGAACAGATTATTTTAACGGAACGCTTGCGCAAATCGGTTGCTATTTTAAATCCTGAAATTCCACACGATGCTCAGGAACAAGCCATACAAAAAGTATTGCGCATTTATTCACCCGAATTGTTGCACAATAACGAGGTGTTTCATCAAATGCTGGTTGAGAAAGTAAAAATCCCTTATCAACAAGATGGCTTTGAGCGCAGTTATGAGGTGGCTTTGGTCGATTTTGAAAATGTAATGAACAACCAGTTTTTGGTTGTTAACCAATACACCATAGTTGAGAAAAACCAAAATAAACGCCCTGATTTGTTGTTGTTTGTGAATGGCATTCCATTGGTTATTATTGAATTAAAAAATGCCGCTGATGAAAACGCTACCATGCGCAAGGCATTCGACCAATTACAAACATACAAATCAACCATACCGAGCCTGTTTACTTACAATGCTGTTTGTATTATTTCCGATGGTATGGAATGTAAGGCAGGTAGCCTTTCTGCTGGTTATACACGTTACATGGATTGGAAAACAGCCGATGGTATAAAAGAAGCTTCTCGCTTTAGTCCGCAATTGGATATTTTGCTTAAGGGAATGATGAAGCCATCCACATTGTTGGATTTGGTACGGAATTTCATTGTTTTTGAAAAAAGTAAAAAGGAAGATGCAAAAACAGGCATCACACAAATTGAAACCATAAAAAAATTAGCGGCTTATCATCAATATTATGCCGTAAACAGGGCTGTTCAATCAACGATACAAGCCTCTGGGGAAAAGGGTGATAAAAGAGGTGGTGTAGTGTGGCACACACAGGGCTCAGGCAAAAGTTTGAGTATGGTCTTTTATTCGGGAAAACTCATTACCTCTCCCGAAATGCAAAACCCAACCATTCTAGTTATTACCGACCGTAATGATTTGGACGACCAATTATTTGAGACATTTGCTAACTCAAAACAATTATTGCGTCAAGAGCCGGTTCAGGCAAAAAACAGGGAACATTTAAAGGAATTATTAAAGGTATCCAGTGGAGGAATTGTATTCGCAACCATTCAAAAGTTTTTGCCCGAAAACCAGAAATCAGTTTACGACCAACTTTCCGAACGAAGAAATATAGTTGTAATTGCCGATGAAGCACATAGAACTCAATATGGTTTTGAAGCATCCATTAAAGAAGTAAAAGACAAAGATACCAAAGAAAAAATTGGCGAACGTATTGCTTATGGCTTTGCTAAATATATGCGTGATGCTTTACCAAACGCTACCTATATAGGTTTTACAGGCACACCTATTGAAAGCACCGATGTAAACACACCTCAGGTTTTTGGTCAGTATGTTGATGTGTACGATATTTCACAAGCTGTGAATGATGGGGCAACAGTTCGTATTTATTAT
>JBKDZK010000364.1:0-2263 GCA_047971205.1 Draconibacterium sp. | reverse complement strand
GTATTGAATCCTTCAAAGTAAAATGTATAGTATCAGCAGTCTCCAGTTTTTTATTTCCTGTACACCCAAGAAAAACAACCCAAATCAGTAATAATATTGGAACCGGGCTTTTCATGAGAAGAATAATTTATTAGTGAAGTTACAAAAACAGATCATGGCCGGAAGGGTATCTTCCAACCATGATCTTGGTCTATGTATCAATACCCTGCATTTTGTTCGTACAAACCTGTTGTAAAGTCTATTTCTCGCTGCGGGATAGGGAAATACTCGTCTCTTCCGGCAGTAAAATGTGCTTCGTTCAGGAAGTCTTTTCTGGTTTTCTCTATTACCAGATAGGCATTTAAAGTTGGCTCGGCAATACCCCAGCGCACCAGGTCGAAAAAGCGCGGGCTTTCCAAAGCAAATTCCAAACGGCGTTCCCATTGCAGAGCTTTGCGCGCGTTGTCCTGTGTCCATGCTAAATTCGACCCATCGTATTCCGAAATCATGTAATTTGAAGGAGCCGTCCCATCGGCAAAGCGCGTCCTGCCGGTACTTTTCGATGCGCGCTTACGTATCTGGTTAATCAATGGGCGGGCCGTTTCCTGTTGTTCCAGTTCGATATAAGCTTCGGCCTGCATTAACAATACATCGGCATAACGAATAATATCGATGTTTTTTGAAACGCCCATAAACGGCCCTTGTTTTTTGTAGCACGAACAATCGGCAGCCTGCTGTTCTTTCATGCTTTGGAAGTAACCGTAAACACCAGGGTCGCGCACCCAGTTGTTACTGAAAATATAGGATTCTTCGTTTCTGTATTTGTACGGGTGCCCATCGATACCAATTGAGTGGTCGATACGCGGGTCAACGGTTACACCAGTTGGGGTAATGTCGGCAGCACTGAGTTCGACATCGTTAAAAGTATCGAACTT
Organism: Draconibacterium sp.; assembly: GCA_047971205.1. Lineage (GTDB taxonomy): Bacteria > Bacteroidota > Bacteroidia > Bacteroidales > Prolixibacteraceae > Draconibacterium. The sequence continues at coordinate 1,349 of JBKDZK010000364.1, read as the reverse complement.
TGGTAAACCATTGGCATCGGTAGCAAAAGCGTTCACCATATTCTGGCTTGGCTGGTGAAAACTGCAACACCCATATTGTGGAGCGCCGTGCGGGTAGTTCAGCCCTGTTTCAAAATTCAAACGACCGGCAGTGGTTCCGTCGCTAATGGAAAACTGGATGGCAAAAACCGATTCCGAGCCGTTGTCGTAACCGTCTGTAAAGTTTTCACCAAAATCAGCCTGCAAACTGTACTGTCCTGATGCAATAACCATTTCGCACAGGTCGGCAACTTCCCGCAAACGGCATAGAACAATATTTACCACCTGGTTGTTTTCGTCTTGTTCGTAAGCCTGATATAACCTCAATTTTGCAAGATAAGCGGCAGCTGCGTATTTATTCGCCCTCCCCACTTGCGATTGAGATTCCGGTAAATTATTCATCGCAAATTCAAAGTCTTCAGCGATTTTGTTCCACAATCCATCGTTCGAATATTCACGGTTCGAAGTTTGAAGAATCTCTTCGTTGCTCAGGTTTTCATCGATATACGGAACGTATTTGAACAACACTTTCAGCATAAAATGCGAATGTCCACGAAGGAAACGGGCTTCAGCAATTCTTACCTGGCGCAGATCAAAGTCTTCATCAGTCAATTCATTCAAGGTGCGCAATGCCGAGTTAGCGCGCGAAATTGCACGGTAATAATTCTCCCAGGTGTAAGGCAGTCCGGCCAGCCAACTTTGGAAAGGTTGTGTAAGGTTGTACTGCTCGTAAAAGTTGTATGGCTCAACATCCGAAACACCGCCCCCTCCTTTGTAAGCATCGTCAGAACGCACGCTACCGTAAACCCACATGCTGGCAATTGGGCCAATCATATCGTTGTTTCCAATTCCTGCATAGGCCGCGGTAACCAAACCTTCAGCGCCTTCGGCCGTTGGGCTTCCGGAGGAAATAAAACCTTGCGGCTCGGTTTGCAGGTAATTCTCGCACGATACAGCCAACAGGCTAATCAGCGCAACTATAACTATTTTGATATTTTTCATTTTCATTGTTCTTTAGTTTGTTTGATTAGAATGAAACATTTGCGCCAACAGAAAATGTCCTTGGACTTGGGATAGTATTTACATCGGTACGCTCCGGATCCGGTCCCTGAAATTCCTTGGTTTTAATCCAGAACAGATTTTCAGCCATCACGTAAAAACGCAGTTTGTCCATGCCGATGTTATCCAAGGCACTTGTGGGCAGCGTGTATCCAAGCTGTACGTTGCGCAATTTGAAATACGACGCATTTACGTTCAAATAGCTCGATATACGTGTTTCGTTGTTACTATCCGACAGGGTTAAAGCTGGTATGTTTGAATCCGGATTTTGC
>JBKDZK010000363.1:0-1816 GCA_047971205.1 Draconibacterium sp. | reverse complement strand
ATTTGTAAGCGGTTCCATTCATATCATAACCATAATACCCACGTTGCTCATACACGGTCATTGCAGTTACTTCATGCTTCCCAAATGTACGTTGGTAGTCTAAAAACCAGTTCAACTGATAATTGTGACTCAAACCTGAACGTTGATAAATATTTTCATAACTCTGACTTAGGTTATGCACCTTTTCCTGCCACTGATCCACTGGTACTGACTCATCAATCTTAGTCCTAATGTTAGGATCCAATGCTGGCTTATAATAAGTTTGATGCAGACGCAGATCTTTCTGAATCTTATCATCAGCAGTATAGTTCCCCATAAAGCTGGTTGAAAGCCCTTTGGTAATTGAACTCAAATCCCAGTCTAAGCGGGCAACAACATTTGCAGTACGATAAATGAGATGTCGGTACCCTGTGCTGAAAATATTTTCACCAGGATGAAATCCCCAATTAGAGCCTACCGTAGGTATCGCATCTTCTGTTCGTTTTTTTAATGGTGTGCCGTCAGGAGAAACATACCAAGGGTAAATACGTGAAACATTAAATGTTGCCCGGTAGAAATCGCCAACAGTAAATCCTTCGCCATTATCAGTGTCATATGGACTAAAGAAACGTTTAATCTCACGTTTATTACGACTAACGTTTAGATTCTGTTTCAGTCTTTAAGTTAACTGTCTTGTTACATTGGAACTGAAATTAAACCGTTGATAATTGTTATTCTGGTACGAGCCATCTGACTTATGAAAGCTCCCCATAAAATAGTAACTTGTTTTATCACTTCCTCCACTAGCACTAATTGAATGTTGTTGTTGCGTTGGGTTCTTCCAAATAGCATCGTACAGGTTGTAGTTAATGTTATTATCCCTGATGTAAGCTACTTCCTCATCGGTATAATAAGGTTCACGTCCATAAGTTTTTTCATAATCGTTACGGTAAATCACCTCATCCAAGGCCGTGTAGTCATTGGTATTGTATGTCGTTTCCTGGAAAGAATAGCTCCCCTTATAGGAAAACTCTGCTCTCTTACCCAGCTTTCCTCCTTTTGTTTTTACTAAAACGACTCCATCGGCAGCCTTCATCCCATATATCGAAGCAGCTGCAGCATCTTTCAAAAATGAAATTTCTTCAACCTCATTAGGATCTAAAGCATCAAAAGCAGACTTGTCTTTTACAACATTATCAATAACAAATAAAGGATCGGTAAGACTACCCCGAATTTTAATGGAAGACGTGGCTCCTGCAAACCCAGAGTTATTGATAACTGTGATACCAGACGCTCGTCCAGCTAAGGTATTTGACAAAGCAGGTGTAGAAATTTCGTCCAGATCTGCAGTTTTAACTGAAGAAGCTGCTCCTGTCAATGTTGCTTTCTTTTGAGTTCCATAACCGATCGCTACCACTTCTTCCAAACCAATAGCATCAGCTCTCATCGTAAGATTGATTGTTCGTTGGGTCCCCACCACAACCTCCTGGCTTATCATACCCACAAAAGAAAAGACCAAGGTTGAAGTAGCTGATGGTACTTTTAAGCTGTAGCCACCGTCAAGGTCAGTCGTTATTCCAACTGTAGTGCCCTTTACCACGACAGTTACGCCAGGAAGCGGTTCGCCCGACGAATCTGTAATTACCCCAGTTACAGTAACCTCCCCTTGTGATTGCATCTCCGGATTTTTCATCAGAATGATACTCGTGCCCAGTTTTTTATAGGCAACATCCGTATTCGTAAAAACAGCTGAAAGAACATCATCGACGGTACGATTCGATGCATCAACATTGACCGCACGATTTAAATTAACTTCATCTTTATTGTAGACAAACAA
>JBKDZK010000362.1:0-2812 GCA_047971205.1 Draconibacterium sp. | reverse complement strand
TGGTTCAGTAGGGCAGGTAAGGCTAAGAAGTTATGTGGGAGACGACATTGGGAATATATATGCCTACCCATATTTAACTGTCGAAGATAAAAGCTCAGAATATTACGGCTATCCAATTATTGCCGCAAATGGAAGGGCACAATTAGATAATCGGGAAGAGAGCATCGAAAAAGTAGGGAACTTCAATCATAAATTTTTGATGGGTATACAGCCGGTTATCAAATACAAGAATTTTAGTGTTTATGCCAATTTCGATTTTAGATACGGAGGTGAATTCTACTCCAGATCGATGGAATTTTTCAGAAACAACGGTTGGCTGGAGGAAACATTCTCGGGTGTTGGCTACGACGGGAACAAAGATATTGTTCAACAAATCAAAGATAATCCTGAAAAATACTTTAACCTTTGGGTTGGAGGACGTACCGGTGATTATGGCGGGTTCCCATGGGCCGATCCGGCCACACAGGCTTCAAGGTCATACATTGATAAAAATACAGGAGAAACAGTATATGTAGAAGATGCGAGTTTTATTCCCGGTGTGCGGGAAGACGGACAGGGAGGATACATTGAAAACTTAGGAGGCGAAGGAACGGTATGGATGACTCCTTTCGATGCCAATAAATATGCAACCAGGTATTATGGGGGAAACAATGTTTACAGTGCTACTTACTTAAAATTAAGGGAATTGTCCGTAACATACAGGCTGCCTCAGCAATTGGTAAGTAAGGCGAACCTGAGCAATGTATCTCTGTCTTTAATGGCTCAGAATGTGTTTACGTGGACAAAAGCAAAAATACCTGTTGACCCGGAACTTGCTTTTGCTTCAAGCGGTAGTTCTTGGACACAAGGGGCAGAATATTATAATGTAACGCCCTGGACCCGCTCATTTGGTATTAAACTTAATGTTGAATTTTAATTACTTGTCATGAAAAAAATAAGTCTGATTTTAGCAATTATATTTTTAGGACAATTTCTTCAATCTTGCTACGACGATTTTGATGAAATGAACGTGAGTCCTAATAATGCCGAAGAAGTTTCGCCCAATTATCTGCTATCGTATGTTATCTCAAAAACAGGTATGCAGTTTTACGGGCTGATGAACGAACATACCGATATTGCCGGTACGCTGCAGTACACACAACGGGGGACGGAATTTAATGCCGCGAATCAAAACTGTTATCAGTGGGGAAAAGGTTCCTGGAATGCCTATTACGACATTTTAAGAACCAACCAGTTGATGTATGAGCTGGGAGAAAAGGAAAACAACCAGTTCTTTATGGCTGCCTCATTGGTTATGAAGTCATTCACTTTTGGTCTGATGGCTGACCTTTTTGGCGATTGTCCTTATTTGGAGGCATTGCAAGCCAGCACCAGCGTACTATTTCCAAAGTTCGATGCCCAAAAGGATGTTTACGAAGGAGTATTGACCGATTTAAAAACAGCCTCCGGATTGCTGGAAGGATTGGATTCGAAGTTGAGTGTTTTGCCATCGTCCGATCTTCTTTATGGTGGTGATCGTGATCAATGGATCAAGTTTGCCAATTCACTTAGGTTGAGGTATTGTTTGAGGTTACACAACAAAAAAGAGGAGCTTAGCATCAATACTGTAAGCGAGTTTAAAGATGCAGCCAGCAAGGTTTTTGGAAGCAACGCAGACAATGCAACGCTGTTACTTCTGGGGCTGTCTGACGAGAACTCGGCCGTTGGAGGACCGGTAAGATCTTCCAACAAACCTTATACGTTTAAGCCCGGAAAACCACTGGTTGATTACTTGAAGGAAAGAAACGATCCGAGGCTTCAACGCTGGGTGAATCCGGTGGAAAGAAAATGGGATTTTAATGCCAGCGAAGAAACAACGGTCAATTACACCGATATTTTTGGTGATACTTATCAAATGACAATTTTCCCAACCGATGATACCAGCCTTGATACCTCGGTTTATGTGGGATTACCTATCGGATACGACAACCTGGAGTTTTTGGGAAATTACAACCGGGGTGATGGCATCAGAGACTATCCGGATGAAAGAAGTGCTTATATTTCCTATTTAGCACCCATCTATTTTGAAAATAGCAACGACTTTGTTAATCCTTCGCTAATCACTTATGCCGAAGTGGAGTTTATTTTGGCCGAAGCTGCTTTGTTGGGGGATTATGGAGTATCGAATGTTGAAGACCATTACAAAAATGGCATCAGGGCTTCCATGGATCAGTACAAAATATTGTCAGAAGCCCAGGGATTTGATTTTGATGCATTCTATGGCCAGCCAATGGTTAGCTACAACAGTTCTTCTATTACCAACAAGCACGAGCTTATTATGACACAAAAGTGGATTGCGCTTTGGTTACAGGCCGAGTCGTGGTTTGACTGGAGAAGAACCGGGTACCCGAACTTCGAACCCGCAGCAAATCCTGCATTTGGCCCCGCATTGCCATTAAGGCTTGCCTATCCCGAACCATTTGCAGATCCTCAGTATGTGGAAAAATATGAGGAAGCGGTTTCAAAACTGGAAAAAACGGGTTTTGTTCCTTCCAATCAGTCAAATGATCACAGTTATTCAAAAACATGGTTATTGCAGGGTACAGGCAAGCCCTACTAGTTTAGTTTTTTCAAGGAGGTGTTTCTGATGCGTTCCGGTTTCGGGGCAAAGCGGGAACTACCTTCTTTTGTATTTTGCATAATACATAGTTCATTTTTTAGTGGATATGAAGACATTTTTAACCGTAGTTTATTGTTTGTTTCTGCTGGGAATGCCGGGGAAGTGCTTTAGCCAGCCGGATAATGCGGGAAACCAACCCGAACATATTATTAT
>JBKDZK010000361.1:0-1544 GCA_047971205.1 Draconibacterium sp. | reverse complement strand
GGATGCCTTACAGCGAAGCAATGGAAAAATACGGTTCGGACAAACCTGATACCCGTTTTGAAATGCTGATCAGCGAGCTGACCGAAACTGTAAAAGGAAAAGGTTTTGGCGTGTTTGATGCAGCCGAATACGTTGGAGCGATTGCTGCCAAAGGTTGTTCGGAATACACCCGCAAACAGCTTGACGGATTGACCGAGTGGGTAAAACGTCCGCAAATTGGCGCCAAAGGTTTGGTGTATGTAAAATGCAATGCCGACGGAAACTTCAAATCGTCGGTTGATAAATTTTATTCGGAAGAAGACCTGAAAACCTGGGCTGAAATTACCGGTGCCAAAGCGGGCGATCTTATCCTGGTAATGTCGGGCGACAAAGAACACATCCAGGAAGCACTGGGTTCGCTGCGTCTCGAAATGGCCAACCAGCTGGGACTGCGCGATAAAAATGTTTTCAAACCGTTGTGGGTGGTCGACTTCCCGCTGTTGGAATGGGACGAAGACACTCAACGTTTCTATGCCAAACACCATCCGTTTACCTCGCCCAAGCCCGAAGACATTCCGCTGCTCGACACCGATCCGGGAAAAGTTCGCGCCAATGCCTACGACCTGGTTATCAACGGGGTTGAAATCGGCGGTGGTTCGGTACGAATCTTCAATTCGGAGTTGCAGGCAAAAATGTTTGACAAGCTGGGCTTTACTCCCGAACAGGCACAGGCACAGTTTGGCTTCCTGATGAACGCCTTTAAATTTGGTGCGCCGCCACATGCCGGTATCGCCTTTGGTTTCGACCGTTTGGTTTCGATGTTTGCAGGGCTGGAAACGATCCGCGATGTGATCGCTTTCCCGAAAAACAACGCCGGCCGCGATGTGATGATCGACTCGCCTGCGCCAATCGCCAACGAGCAGCTCGATGAGCTGAATTTGGTGATCGATCTTAAAGAGAAAAAGTAATAGCAATCCGATAAATCCGGAAAGGCATCTCCGCCTGGAGGTGCCTTTTTTTGGCAGATAGCACAGCCATCCGACTTACTGATCCTCCTCATAGTAATATGAGTAATCAATCCCTAGCATAAACATCTCACGGTCGTTTATTTTGTTAGTAAGCGATTTCTCTAACAATGATTTCAGAACACTGCTTTTAGTTGGACTTAAAACCATTGCATTCATGTAATCTTGCTTGCTTATTTTACTCCAATCAACACATTTTTCGAGGCGTTTTTTTAGTATACCCAACACAAATAGCATTTCGGGACAACCACAACCAATATAAATGTGGCTCGCCAAACTTGTAATTAATTTACTGATTATTAGCAAATTAATGTCATTTTTCTTTGTTAGTTTCAGTTTATTTTTTTATCTTTAACGTATTGATAAACAAAGGAATGACATTCAATTTAACACAAGAAGAAATCGCAAAAATCAAGAACTTGCACCGGCAATCCCGCCAAAAGAAGGTTGCCGATAAATTTAAAGCATTATTGCTTCTCAACACAGGTTTTTCCTGTGTTCAGGTGGGTGAAATATTATTGCTCGATGACGATACGGTAC
>JBKDZK010000360.1:0-1617 GCA_047971205.1 Draconibacterium sp. | reverse complement strand
TGATAAATTTTCAAAAGAACTAAAAGAATTCCCAGCTTCTTCAATGTTCTCAAACCGGGAATAATCCACCCCTGCCTCATTCTTTTGCATTTTTGCATCTTGCGTTATTCCTGCGAATTGTTCCATTAGTATTCCTCCTGATTAGCATGTTGTCATTCGATACAATAACTGTAGCCCAGTGCCCTTATTTGCTCCATCATAACAGCAGGATTTCCACTGCAACAAATTTTCCCATCAAGCATAATATGAGCCTTATCGGTATGGATCTAGTTTAGAATTTCAGCCGAATGGGTAGCAATTAGGCCTGAGCTCCGAGCTTGCGGATTGCACCTTTCACCCTCCTGTTTTTTCTTTTGCAATATTTCAGTTATCATTGCCCCGATCATTTTTAGATGCTCAGGATCAACCCCTGAGTCTGGTTCATCCAATACTAAAAAATCCGGTCTGGTCAATAACAACAGAAACAACTCTGATTTTTTTATTTCTCCGCCCGAAAAGCCATCATTTATATTGCGTTTAAGGAATTTATCCATTCCGAAATGCTCCAGCATTTTTATCCTGAATGTCTCATCGTTCATCTTTTCGGGAGCAAGCAAATTTACAAGGTACTCTAATTTTACCCCTTTTATTGTCGGAGGACGTTGCTCTGAAATACCCAGCCCCAACGTTACTCTTTCATCGATGTTTAGCTCCGTAATATTTTGTCCGCGAAACAGAATTTCGCCACTGGTAACTTTGTATTCGGGATACCCCATAATTGTAGAGATTAAAACACTCTTCCCAGAGCCATTAGCTCCAAAAAGCGCGTGGACTTCATTTTCCGGAAGACTCAGATTAACTCCTCGTAGCACTTCCTTTTGTTCCACATTTACATGTAAATTATTGATTGTTAGCATCATATTTTATTATTTAGGAATCCTGACTGGTTTCAGCAACTTGTCAGAATTAGTATGTAACCACATTGTTAGTTTGTAATCTTCCAGCCGACGGTGCTTTCCTGGGTTTGCCACATTTTATGGTACAAGCCTTGCTTCTTCAATAAGCTACAGTGGGTACCTTCTTCGCAAACCTCCCCGTTGCTGAGTACAATAATTTTATCGGCATTTTTAATGGTTTTCAGCCGGTGAGCAATGACGACCACTGTCCGATTTTCTAATAGATTGGAAATTGCTTCCTGAATAAAAAATTCGTTTTCCGGGTCCAATGAAGATGTTGCCTCATCAAGCAGAACAATGGGAGCATCCTACAGCATGGCCCGGGCAATGGAAAGCCGCAGCTGTTCTCCACCCGACAAGTTGCCTCCGTTTTCATCAACCATAGTGTCGAAGCAATCAGGCAATTTGGTAATAAACTCGTGACAATTTGCCCTTTTAGCAGCATCAATCACTTCTGCTTTGCTGGCATGCTGTTTTCCAATCCTAAGGTTGCTGTAAATGGTATCTTTAAACAAGACAACCTTTTGAAATACCATACTTATTTCCTGTAGAATTCTCTCAGGGTCAACATCTTCCAATTTATTATTTCCAATACGAATACTTCCGTTGTTTACATCGTAAAATCGGGCAATAAGGTTTGCCATAGTCGATTTTCCGGAACCGGAAGGCCCCACCAATGCCG
>JBKDZK010000359.1:0-1921 GCA_047971205.1 Draconibacterium sp. | reverse complement strand
CAATCCTCATTCCAATGAACTGACTCAAGGTTTCGACCATCTGCCAGATGGTTATGAGGACTGGATTATTAAATTTCCATCATCGTCAGACAATCCGGAAATTGCCAGCATCGAATTCGCCTATCACAAAATGGCCTTGCAGGCAGGAATAAGAATGAGCAAATGCAGGCTGTTTGAGGGAAAATCAGGAAAGGTATATTTCGGAACAAAACGTTTTGATCGGGATTCAGGGAAACGTCTGCATACACATACGGCATCCGGACTTATGCATGACAATTTCAGAATGAGTACCATGGATTATGGCCATTTAATGGACTGTGCATTCCGCCTTGAAAAACATGTAAATGCCTATAAAAAAGTTTTCAGGTTAGCCGCATTCAATGTTTACGCTCACAATCGCGACGATCATAGCAAAAATTTCTCTTTCCTGATGAACGCAAAAGGAGAATGGCAATTTGCCCCGGCTTACGACCTGACATTTTCGAATTCGGCCTACGGATTTCACAGCACCATGGTAGCTGGAGAAAGTCGGAATCCAGGACGAAAGGAACTTTTGAAGTTGGCCGATCATTTTGGATTAAAAAAAGGCGATGTAATTATCGAAGAAGTTCAAGATGCAATTAACCATTGGCCGTCCATTGCCAAAGAATGCGGAATTTCAAAAACCAACATCCAAAATATCCAGAATGTACTGAATAAAATAATGTACTAACTTATATATTCAATGGTAAAGCATCTACAAATTAATCACATACACATATTTCCCAATTTGCCTTCGGGGAATACTGTATTTACGGATCGCTTTGTTTACAGTTGAAGGAGATATTCCAAATCTTTCTGATACTTCGGCAATATTATAACATTCACTTTTATCGTATTGCATTCGAACAGGCTTTTCATCAGGAGCTTCAGGTAAGTCTATGGCTGTAACCTATTTAGGGCGCACATTAACGTCAAATAGCGCGCGGTACAATAATGGTACAAATATATGCTAAAAATACATAAAAAACAAGTTAACAACATCAAGTGATTATAAACAAAAAACGCAGTAAATCAGAAACTTACTGCGTTTTACTAATTATTGATTATCCTTAATAATCGTACTCTATTTCACTTCTTCGAAATCTACATCGGTAACTTCGCCGTCGTCCTTTGCTTGGCCCTGTGTGCTTCCGTCAGCTTGCTGACTGCCTTGTTGGCTGCCCCCCTGGCCGCCCTGTGCCTGCGAAGCGTTGTACATTTCTTGCGAAGCGGCCTGAAACACGGTGTTGAGTTCGTTCATAGTAGTATCTATTGCTGCCAGATCTTTAGCGGCATGTGCTTCTTTCAGCTTTTTCAATGCTTCTTCTATCGGTTGCTTTTTATCTGCCGGAAGCTTGTCGCCAAACTCCTTCAGCTGCTTTTCTGTCTGGAAGATCAGGCTATCAGCCTGGTTGATTTTGTCAGCTGTTTCCTTGGCCTTTTTATCGGCTTCGGCGTTGGCTTCGGCTTCGGCTTTCATTTTCTTGATTTCGTCGTCGCTCAGGCCTGATGACGCTTCGATACGGATCGATTGTGATTTTCCGGTGGCTTTATCTTTCGCGCTTACGTTCAGTATTCCGTTGGCATCAATGTCGAAAGTAACTTCTACCTGAGGCACGCCGCGCGGTGCCGGCGGTATTCCGTCGAGGTGGAAACGGCCAATTGTTTTGTTGCCCGAAGCTATTGGGCGCTCGCCCTGCAATACGTGTATCTCTACCGAAGGCTGATTGTCGGCTGCGGTAGTAAATGTTTCCGATTTTTTTGTTGGGATGGTTGTGTTCGACTCAAGTAACTTGGTCATCACACCGCCCATAGTTTCGATACCCAACGAAAGCGGTGTAACATCGAGCAAGAGCACGTCTTTTACCTCGCCGGTTAACACCCCGCCCTGAATAGCAGC
>JBKDZK010000358.1:0-2099 GCA_047971205.1 Draconibacterium sp. | reverse complement strand
ATGAAGATGTATTTTAAAGGCTGATAGTTTATAAATAAAGGAAGCGTAAGGATATCTGTATCCCACGATCCGCTAATATCCGGAACATCGGGGTTATAACCGGCGGCAATCATAATATTGTTTTTTCGGTATTCTAACCCGGTTTTTAGGGCTAGGGTTTCCGAAAGGTTATGTTGGTAGTGCAGGCCAATGCTACACATACCGTTGTTACTGTATCCTTCTCTTTTCTCGAAACCATTAACGAGCATTGTGTTCCACCCGCGACCGTAATTTATGGAGATTACATTTTTATTTTGTGCATTAATACGACTAACGGCTATCGAAAGAACTATGAGGAAAGAGAGAGTCTTAAGTGCTTTATTTAATTGATTATTCATCTGTTGCAAACAGGCGTTATTGTTTTTTGTACTTATCGCGTTAGACCTTGAAGGTTTTAAAACCTTCAAGGTCTGGAGGAAAATCCTTTATAATAATTTACACCAAGCATTTATTTTAACTTGTCAAAATACTTTTCCAGCTTCCCACTTATTATCAGGTCGTTAATGGCAGCGGTATCAATCCCATAATATCCGCCTTCTTCTACCCAAAAATTATCTTTTTTTCCACGATAAAATTCCAGGTAAGGGTCTCTTTCTATAACCAATTTATTTAAACTGTCTATCACTATTTTAGTATCGTTTTTATTAAAATCCTCGATGGTCATGGAAAGATAGCCTGAGTTTTTCCCTAATGTTCCGTTTAAATAATACCCGTTGGCAAGTTTTGCCGGCCACTGGGTTGGCAGGGCTCCCGGAGCAGAATGGATTTTTGTTTTATCATCGCTAAGGCTTACGGGAGCATAATTGGAATAATCTTGTCCTTTAAAATTATAGATTTCAATGATGTCATCCGGACTGTCGAAATTAAACAGGAAACAGGAGTTTAAAATTAAAGATATTAGGACCGTAAGAAGCATATTTGCGGCTCTTTTGGGCTTTATGTAATTTTTCTTTGTAGCCATGGTTAATTTGATTTTGGTTAATAGCTGACCATTACGTAATAGGCGTTTACCTTATCCCTGCCAAAGCTGTTTTTGAAACGAACAATACAGGGGTAAGTTCCTACATAATACTTGCCGGTACCGTCCCATAAGGTTGCTGAATTACCGGAAATGGTTCCTGCACTTTGGAATACAGGACGACCTTCCCAATCGAAAACCTCAAATTCCCTTTAAATGCATCCTCAATGTCGTTTACCATCGTAAATGTGTTACAACCTATATAGCTTTTATCCGCTGCATCACCGCAATCATCCAGTAACTGAGCAATGGCATTTCCTTCTTCCGTTGATGAAGAATTTGTAAGTATATTGGGCATAATGTTCCAATTGTAAGCACGTATTGTCGATTGTAACGGCCATTTCCAATACCACATTATTTGCCCCATGGCAACTGCCCCGCATCCGGTTGGTTTGTGACCGCAATCGCAGCTGGCTGAGATACAGTAAGAATTATACGATGGGGAACAGCCTCCGCTGTTATTTGAACTTTGCCTCCATTGAACGTGTCCTCTGTTTGGAACATCAAGAAGTCGGTTTCCGGGAGAGTAAGTTACTGATTTGAGTGAGCTACCATTGAGTAGCTTTTCCCATTTTTTTTGCAACTGTTTGTCTTCTGATTTTTTGGATTTCGATTTCTCTATCTTCTTTTTATACTCATCTGTAAGCGCTACGAAAGCATCAGGTTTTTCATCATCTGTTTTATATTCTCCATTTAGGCTGTAGCATAATACAGGGACGGCGGCCTGTATTGAAGAAACCATTGCCCATCCCCCCGACTTGAAATTTATCACATAATAACAGGTGAATTGATTGTAATCTTCCGAAATGATGTTTTTAACTTCATTCTCGACACCCCGTTTATTGTTCATGAAATTAGTTGCAACTTTCTGGGCTGTTTCTTTATCAATTGGTTCCGCGAACAAAATTTCAATTGCAAGAAGAAGAAATGATAAAATAATTAGTTTTTTCATAACCGAATATTTAATCTGTCAATATCATCCTTTTCGTATCAATTATTTGCCCGTTGGCAATAAGAGCATATAAGTACATTCCGGCATTAA
>JBKDZK010000357.1:0-2309 GCA_047971205.1 Draconibacterium sp. | reverse complement strand
GTTGGTTTTCCGGGAGAAAGATTGGTTCCTTTCAGCAATTTCAGGAACAATGTTTTGGGAGCGTCTATCCCGTCGGTTGAGAACTCACCTATCTGAAAAGTTTGCCCGTTGGAGGTGAAGTTGAATGCTACTGCCAGCACCTCGTCGGCATTTAGCGAAGAGTTCAGCGAGATATATCCCAGTCTTTCGTTCACCGAGTATTCTGATTCACTGAGTTTTCGGGCGTGTTCAATTTTTTCAAAATCGGTTCCGCCTACAAAATCATCTCCAAACTGAGCCATTGTACTGGTAATTCTTTCAACCTGACGAACATCGGAGTAGGTGGTCGACATTTCGCTGTAAAGTCCGTTTGCGCCGTTGTCGGGATAAATACTCAGCGGGTAGGGTAGACCTAAGTTTTCCCCAAATTGGGTGAGTTCGTTGTAAATGTATGGCTCGTGTTCTCCCAGGTCCTGAAGGGCGAGGATATGCCTGGAGTCAGTGAAGTCGCTTGATTTGTTGGTCACCCACACCTCAATTTTGTTGATGGTGATCGGAGAGCGGGGGACAGCCGTGTTCTTTAACCACTCGTCGTAATGCTCGCGAAAATAATGCGCCAGGAAAAAGTGGCGGTTGGCATCGTAGTTGGAGGCCGAAATTTCGAACGTTGCTACCTGTGCGCCACCTTCGGTTTGAACCGTTTTTGATTCTCCCTTGTGTTGCGAGAAAATGGTGGTGAGGTTAAGTTTCCCGAACTGCATCTCCGTTTTTACCCCAAACAGGTTGGAGGCACCGGTGATCAGCGATCCGTTTAAGGGCAGCGAAACGTTACCGGCTTCCACTCGTTTTATGATTTCATCTTCGTCGCCGGTATATTCGATGTTCATTTTGTTCTCGTAGTCGAACGTTGCTTCGGTGTTGTAATTCACCCGCATGTTCATTTTTGTACCGATCTGACCGGTGACGTTCATCTGAATTTTCTGATCGAAATCAAAGGTCGGTACTCTTTTCAGTCTTTCCGGAATGGAGGGGTTGTCGGTGGTATTTACCTGGTAGCCAAAGCTTACTTCCACATATCCCTGGGGCTGAATGTTGATGGTGTTTCCGCCAAAAATACGGTTAAAGGCCTCGCTGCCAACAGTAAGTTTTGGAAGCAGCCCGCCTCTTTGATCCTGGTCTTCCAGTGCTGCCCGGTTTTTCCAGTAGGCTCGTACCGACTGGTCAAAATCATAGTTAATGTAGTCTTGCAACGACATACTTTGCGGAAGACGGTAGTTGAGGGTACCCACTTTTTCATAAAAAACATATTGCCCCAGTACCGGGTCGTATTCAATCTGGTACTTGAGGTTACTCGGTTTGTTCAGAAAAAGCTTTTGAGAATCCTGTTTGGTATAGCCAAATGCGGGTTGGTCTTTAAACGGATAGGGTAACTGACCTGTTGTGTCGATTGCAGGTACATCCTGTGCGGTTCCTGAAAACGGAAGTGCAAGGGCAAAAATTAAGAATAAGCAGAAGTATATTTTTCGTAAACTTCGGTTCAGTTTCATACAAATATTATTACTACGTAAAAGGCAGCCTGTTTTCAGGAGATCACCTTTGATAGTGATAAAAAATTCCTGTGTTTTTTCCTGGTTAGAGCCTTTTCAATGCTTGTTTAATCACACTCTCTACGGTTGCATCCGGTTGTTCCTGAAGGATTTTCGAAACTACTTTCTCGGCATCCTTTTTCACAAAGCCCAGCATGACTAAAGCAGATAACGATTCATTTCGTATAGTATTGTCTGTTGCAAGGAAAATTTGACCACTTTCAGCTATTTTTCCGAGCTTGTCTTTCAGATCGATAATGATTCTTTGGGCGGTTTTTGCCCCGATGCCTTTAACGGCTTTTAAAACCGCTACATTTTCAGTGGCTACAGCCGATCTGATTTCATCCGGAGTTAAGGACGACAACATCATGATGGCTGTGCTGGCTCCCACGCCGTTAACGGAGATGAGGTTTCTGAATAATTCGCGTTCACTCAGGTCGGCAAAGCCGTATAAAATGTGGGCATCTTCGCGTACAATCTGGTGGAGAAAGAGTTTTGTGTCTTTCTTTCCGCTCAGCTGGCTGTATGAATTCAGCGAAATATTGATGAAATACCCCAGCCCGCCGGCTTCTATTACAATGTTAGCCGGACTGATGTCAGCGATGTTTCCCCGGATGTATTCGTACATAATGGATGGCTTTATAACTCGTCTTCTTCGCTGGCTTCAATGTCAACGCTCTCGTCTACCTGGTTCGGGTTGATCTCGTATTTTCTTAGCGGATTACGTGTTATTTCCTCGTAAAT
>JBKDZK010000356.1:0-7633 GCA_047971205.1 Draconibacterium sp. | reverse complement strand
GATGGTTGAATGGAACACATCAAGGAAAAGTATCACCAAAACATTTAGCCTATTATCTTGATGAATTCGCATTTAGGTTTAATAGAAAGCTATCTACATATAGAGGTAAGTATTCTTTAGGTTAATTGAGCAGGCGGTGGATACTGTACCTACTCCATTGAATGAGTTAACAAAGAAATTTGACTAAAGCAGATAAGCAGTCTAATCAATTGATTATGTGGTAATTAAGAAATTGAATTTTGACTTTCTAAAAA
This sequence comes from Draconibacterium sp., assembly GCA_047971205.1. Classification (GTDB taxonomy): domain Bacteria; phylum Bacteroidota; class Bacteroidia; order Bacteroidales; family Prolixibacteraceae; genus Draconibacterium. Next base: position 7,379 of record JBKDZK010000356.1, on the reverse strand, counting down.
ATACCGGATACTTATGCTCTTTTTTCAGCCTTTTTTCAGAACGTTTTTTCTTTCGAAAAAAGTGGGTAAGCGACCTGTGTCGCACCGCTCAACCGCCTACCCTTGCTGCCTTCCGACCCTGGGGGGATTCAGCAGGAGCTGGTCGCACAGGACTTACCCGGCGCAAAAGTAGAAAATTTTCATTTCCCGCCAAACAAAATTTAGCTTTCACCCTCCACAAGTTTTGTACTTTCTTGCTATCCTACTGAAAACCTGACACTAAAAACAGGCATTTTTTTTACTATTCTCTGAAAATTTTTGAAAAAGCTCCATTTCTTCGGCTGGCAAAGAAGTAATAGTATGTTTTAAGCAGTAAAAATTCCGCGGAAGACTGATCTTTTTTCAGAAGAAGAAAAGAAAATACGGAAGAAAGTGAGCCCCGCAAATTACATAATGTAGCGGACGAGAGCCGACGATAAGCCCAAAATTAAGGCCGCCAATTCAGCCGATCATTAAAAATACGTTTATATTTGTTGAACCTAATACAAAAAACAAAAGACATGGAAGAACAAAAACCTGCATCTTTATTGAAATCGTCACTAACCTCGGGTATTTACATTGGCGTTGCCCTGATTCTGATCTCGGTTATTCTTTACGTAGCTGGTTTAATGTTTGAAACCTGGGCACAATATGTTTCGTGGCCTATTTTATTAGGCGGTGCTGTTTGGGCACAGCTCGCTTACAGAAAGAGCCTGGGTGGTGAAATGACCTACGGACAGGCACTGGGAGTGGGTGTTTTGGCATTGATTTTCGCTTCTGTACTGTCGTCGATTTATGCCTATTTGTTGTATGCTGTTATTGATCCTTCGTTACAGGAGCAGCTGCGCATCCTTACCGAACAACGAATAATTGAACAAGGGAAGGTACCCGAAGAGCAACTGGATATGGTAGTGGGTATGGCCACCAAATTCCAGAAACCGGCCATACTGGCTGCCTTTGGCATATTGGGAGGCGCTTTTGTAGGATTGATCATTAGCTTAATTACAGCAATATTTACTAAAAAGAACCCATCGGACCTGGTTCCTGAATAAGAACATTAACTTTTAGCAATGGATATTTCCGTAGTTGTGCCTCTTTTTAATGAAGAGGAATCGCTTCCAGAATTAGCGGCCTGGATCAAACGAGTAATGGACGAGAATAAATTCTCGTACGAAATTATGATGATCGATGACGGGAGTCGTGACGACTCGTGGAAAGTGATTCAGAAACTTCAACAGGAAAACCCGCTGATTAAAGGGATTAAATTCAGGCGCAACTACGGGAAATCGGCTGCTTTGTATTGCGGATTTGAGGCCGTTCAGGGTGATGTGGTCATTACCATGGATGCCGACCTGCAGGACAGCCCCGACGAGATTCCGGAACTTTACCGGATGATTAAAAAAGAGGGTTACGACCTGGTTTCGGGCTGGAAAAAGAAACGCCACGACCCGGTCCTCACCAAAAACCTTCCGAGTAAACTTTATAACTGGACCGTTCGCCGGATGTCCGGCATCAAGCTTCACGACATGAACTGCGGACTAAAAGCGTACCGCAAAAACGTTATCAAAAGCATTGAGGTTTATGGCGAAATGCACCGCTACATTCCGGTACTGGCCAAGTGGGCGGGCTACAAAAAAATCGGGGAAAAAGTGGTGGTGCATGCCGAACGAAAATACGGCGTTACCAAATTTGGGCTCGAACGCTTTATCCGCGGGCCACTCGACCTGCTTTCGGTGATGTTTATCTCGCGCTTTGTAAAACGTCCCATGCACTTTTTTGGCGTACTCGGAGCCATTATTTTTATCATTGGTTTTCTTTCGGCCGGATACCTCGGTGTACAAAAACTGATTTTGCTCAGCCGCGGAATTACCGGACATTTGGTTACCGACAGTCCTTATTTTTACATCGCCCTGACTTCGATGATCATCGGGGCACAATTTTTTATGGGAGGATTTCTGGGAGAACTGGTATCCAGAAGTTCAAGCGAACGAAACAAATACCAGATTGAAGAGAGGACCTTTGAATAAGGGCAACGGTTTTTATGGAGCAGAAAGATATCCGATTCAGGAAAACGCGCGATCTGGGTGCGATTATTACCGATTCTTTTGAATTTTTAAAACAGGAAATAAAACCCATTTCCAGGATTTTGCTGGTGTATGTATTGCCATTTGTCGTACTGTATGTAGTCGCGCAAATTTACATGCAACGAAATGTATTGAGTCGTTTCGACCTCAATGACCCGGAAAACCTGATGGCCAACATCGGCCCCTTTTATTCGAACCTCTTTCTTTTTATGCTGTTCGGGCTGTTTATTAATTCGCTGCTGGTGGGCACTTATTATTCCTACCTCGAAGCTTATATAAAATTGGGAAAAGGCAATTTTACGCTTCACGACATCAGCTCCCGTTTTTTTAGCAACAGTTTGCTGGCGCTTGGTGTCGGACTGTTATACACAGCAGCCATTATCCTGGGTATTTTCATGTGCGTATTGCCAGGCATTTACATCGCCAACACCCTCTCACTGATTGCCTTCATCGCTATTTTTGAGAAGAAGGGAATCAGCGATGCCGTGTCAAAATCGTGGCGGCTGGTAAACTCGCAATGGTGGAATACACTGGCCTTGAATATTGTTTCCATTCTGATAGTTTATGCCGTAGGTACCATTTTGTCACTGCCTACTATCCTGCTGGGTTTTTCTACCGGTATATTTGCTCCGGCCGATGTTAATCTCGCCGACTTTCCCGACTGGTATTGGATGTGGACAGGTTTTGCCTCTGTTCTTACTACTCTTTTGAGCGTTATCCCCGTTACTTTCCTGGCCTTTCAGTATTTCAACCTGGAAGAACGCGAAAACCCGGGCAGAGAATCTACTCCAGACGTTTTTTAACAACGGGAATAATCACATAACAAGCCGCTTTCACAACGAATTTCGCTTAATAAACTCGAACGGGCTTTTTATTCTTCTGAAATCACTGTTCAGGATCATACGCGCAACCGTGCGTCCAATTTCATCGTGATTGGTGGTGATGGTGGTAATGCCATCTTCCAGAATCTCCTTTACCGGGTTGTCGTTGTAGGCCACCACCCCCACATCGGCACCGGTTTTCCACTTCCGCTCGCGGCAGATCTTAATAAAGCGGTAGAGGTCGTCGTCTGAAACCAACACATAGGCTTCTCCCCTTTTTACATCTTCGCCCGTAAACTGATGAATCACCGAAAAGGCCAGTTTGTTTACCTGGCAGAAAACCCGGAATCCTCGAATAATGTTTTTCGAGTAAAACTCGTTTTGCGGAAAAACCAGGTTAAGCCGGCTGTATTTGCGAATAAGCGAAAGCGCCTCTCCCAAGGCCGCCTGAATGTCCTTTTCAAATTCCTGGTACACCACCGGATAAGCATTCAGTCCATCCAGATTCCGGTCAATCAGCAACACCTTTTTTTTGGGTATCTTCCGGATCACTTCCGCGGCTTTCGCATTCTCGTCGTTAAACTGCGGCAGTATAACAAAATAATCGTAGGTGGTAAGATGATCATTGATGATCTCCTCAAACTTCTCGATGCTGTAATTGTAAATAAACACATCCACCCCGGCTTTACTGCCAAGGGTTTCCACAAACGAGTAATAGATGTTACGTTTGTAATTACTCAGCTTATTAAAAATAAGCGCCACTTTTAGCTTTTTCCGAACGCTTACCTGATTTACATAATATCCTTTCCCCCGAACCGATGCCAGTACGCCTTTCTTTTTAAGCGAAACATACGCCTTTTCAACCGTATCGCGCGAAAGCAAGAGCTCTTCACTGGTTTCGTTAATCGAAGGCACCCGCTGCCCTTTCTTAAAAATTCCTGCTTCTATATCCGAGATGATCAGATCGACCACCTGCTTATATTTGGGTATTTCGGAATCATGATCGATGCGATAATCAACACTCATACCTCTTACTTTTCAATGATTTTAATGGTTGTACGTCTGTTTTGCCGTTTTCCTTCGGCAGTGTCGTTGGTGGCAATCGGACGAGTATCACCGTAGCCATCCCATTTCAGACGATCCAACTGAATTTTATTTTCAACCAGGTAATCCACCACCGATTTGGCCCTTAACTTCGAAAGCTCCAGGTTCTTTTCCGGGTTACCCGAACTGTCGGTATGTCCCTGAATCTCCACTTTCAGCTTCGGATTTGTTTGCAGAAAAGTAACCAGTTTCTGCAACTCGGGTTCCGACTGAGGCAAAATGCGGAACGAATCAGTCTGGAAGTAAATATTGTACAGTTCCATCTGGGCACCAATTTCGATGGGTTCCAGGTCAATGTTCAGAACAATGGGATCGGTAAGCGAGTTAACTTCTCCCAGTTGCATCGACTGTGAATAGAACAGGTAACCGTCTTCCGACACATTAAAGGCATAGTTACGCCGCAAAGGCAAAGCCAGCATCGCTTCCCCGTTTTCATCCGCTTTCTGAATACGGCTGTTATCCTGTTTCGAGTTAACATTCACCAGTTCAATACTGGCAGCAATCGGTTGCTGTGTCTTTTTATTTCTTACGGTAGCTTTTACATACGTAACTGCTTGTGGTTGCAAACCACGGTCGAGGTTAAACGAGAAAATATCCAGTCCCCGGTCAGACTCCCGCGCCGACGAAAAATAAGCCACATCTCCAATCGAACTGATGGTTAAGCCCATATCATCTTTGTTCGTATTAATCGGATAGCCCAGGTTTTTAACATCGTGAACAGCACCGCTTTCATCCACAAAAGCAGAGAAAAGATCAAGTCCCCCCATTCCAATGTGCGTATCTGAAGCAAAGTAGAAGTTCTGGTTATTGGCATGAATAAACGGCGACACTTCATCGCCTTTGGTGTTTACCTCTGCCAGGTTTTGAGGTTGGTTCCACTGTGGGGTTCCATCCTCGCCAAATCCCTTGAATTCAACCCGCCAAATGTCCTTTTTCCCCTTTCCTGCTGCGCGGTTGCTCGAAAAATAGAGGTAGTGATTATCCGACGAAAACGAAGGTTGCGCTTCCCACGACGAAGTATTAAGCGGCTCGCCTGCGTTTCGGGGTTCGGTCCATTTTCCGTTCAGAAAACGAGAGAAATAAATATCGCAGCTTCCAAAACCATCAGGGCGATTACAAGCTGTAAAAAACATGATGCGCGAATCGGCCGACAAAGTCTGGGCTCCTTCATTTTCTTCGGTATTTACGCCACTCATTGGTTTAGCTTCCCAATTCAGCGAATCCAGCTCAACCATAAAAAAATCTTCCTGTGGCCGGTTTACCGAATCGCGAACCAAACGGGTAAATACGAGGTGCTTTCCGTCTAAAGTGGGCGTGGGCCAGTATTCGTCAAACTCGCTGTTTACGCCTTCTCTCAACCGGTTGGGTTCAAAATCAACCGGATTGGCTATGGCCTGCATCGCAAATTTGCAACTGGCTATTTTACATGCCAGCAAAAACTGTCGTTTCTCCGGAATATTCTTGTTTTCCTTGTATTGATCGTAAAAATTCAAAGCCTCGGAGTACATCCCCAATTTGTAAAATGCCTCTCCCAAACGAAAATCGATCAAAGGATTGTCACTCGTTTTCCGGGCCTTCGAAAGATGACTGATTTCGAGCCGGGTCGAATCCATATCCTTGTACATTTCGGCCAGCAGAAGATGCGTATTTACGTTTTGGCTGTCGATGCCCAGAATCTGGTTACAAACATCAATGGCTTTCGAATATTGGTCAGAAGAATACAGACTTCGGGCGGTTTCAAACAGCTTTTCGGTGCGTTTGGAGCTTTGTCCAAGCACTGAACTGACAGTCAGGAACACAAAAACCAGCACTAATGAGCGCCTGTAAACATTCTCTATCAGTCGATTATAAGTTTTATTCCGGAAATTCATTTTTACGAATGATGGTATTTCTTTGAATTATTTTTTTTCCTATTTTGCTCTAAAATACAAATTTAACAAGAGATTCAAATTTAGTGAGCCTGACAGGCAATTAATACAAAAATAAACATACTGCCGGCTCCATCGTACAACTCTAAAAGACTAAGTTTTTTAAAGCGATGAAAAAGAAAGACAACCGTAAGAGTTTCTCTGAATTTGACAAATTCGACCGAAAACAAAAGAGACATACCGGTTCTCAGGAAAAAAGTTCAAAACATAAATTCTCTATTTACGATGAATTTGATGAAGAAGCTCTAGACGACTCTTCTTACGACAAAGAAGACGACGACACTTAAATTAATACCATACTTTATATTTTGAGAACTTCCTGCTTGTGTTGACATCAGGAATTTACTTTTTCGTGGAATGCCTCAATTCCGGGGTAGTTGTACCGTGCTTTGGCTACACGCTCGGGAAAAACAAAATACGAGAGCGTGGCTTTTGCACATTCTTCTCCTGCTTCATTCAGGAGGAAGACATCGATTTTTGCCGTTCTGCCTTCGTGCGACACAAGCTTCCCGCGAATGGTAATCTCGCTGTTTCCCATGGTTACAGGCTTCAGGTATTGCACAAACATGTCGCTGGTTACCCCGGTAGTTTTTAGTTTTAACATAACTACCCAACCACCGATCTCGTCCAGCAGGGTAGCCTGGATTCCGCCGTGTAATACACCTACCCAGCCCTCGTATGCCTTTCCCGGATTCCATTTGCTTACAATTTCATCGTCGTCTTCCCAGAACTCAAGCTGCAATCCGGCACTGTTGTATGGCGAACAGGCAAAGCAATTATACACTCCATCGTTTTGCGGGTCTTTCCAGGGATTTCTGATTTTCTTCATAAAAATTCGTTTTTATCTTTTGCTGCTAACGTTGCTGAATTCCGATTCTCTTTCGGGTAAGTCGCCTGCTTTCTTCGGCCATAAAAAAAGGCTGATTTTCATCAGCCTGTCTTTATCTTACTTCTTAATTTCCTCCCAATATCAGTGGCAGACCGTCTTTTCCGCTGCCAATCACCACTACCTTCGCGTTAGGCGATTCAGCCAAATCCTGCGTAGCTTCTATCCCACGCTGTTTCAGAATTTTATCCGTCAAACTCTCGTTAATGATCCGGTTGTAGTTGGCAATCCCTTCTGCCTCAATCCGGCGGCGTTCTGCTTCAGCTGTTTCTTTCGTTAATTTGTATTCATACGCCAGCGACTCCTGCTCCTGCTGAAGTTTGGCTTCAATGGCTCCCTTGATCTGGGCTGGCAGGTTGATCGAACGAATCAGCAAAGCCTTCATATCAATAAAGTTCTCGCCCAGCGTTTCGCGGGTTTCCGAGATAATAGCCTGTTCAACCTCGGCTCTTTTGGTCGAGTAAATCTCTTCTGCTGAGTAGCGTCCTGCTACCTGCCGAACCGACGAGCGAACCTCAGGAATCACCAATACATTCAC